>CATOJU010000109.1 GCA_951800555.1 uncultured Rickettsiales bacterium
ACTGTAATCAAATAGAATTATTAAAATTTCGGATACATATCACAATACTTGTTCATGCATCAAATGCAAAAAAAATTTAAATTATAAAAAAATTTCATAATTTTTATAAATATTCAATATTTATAATAACAAAAAACAAAAGAATTAAAAAATTAAAAGTATAAAATAACAAATAATGCATAGAATTAATTTAAATTATATTTATGTATATTTATTAACAGAATTAACAGACAAAAAATTTTCTTTTAAAAACCTATTTTTCAACCCACCTCTTGCCAAAGTCAAAACAAAAACTTTATTTACTTTATTTTTTTTTAAAATTCTTGCACATTCATCAACAGTGGACCCTGTTGTAAATACATCGTCAATTATTAATATATTTTTTTTAATAATTTCATTTCGATATTTTTCATTTAACTTAAAACCATATTTTAAATTTATCTTTCTCATTCTGAAACTAAGTTTAGCCTGTTGAATAGTATTTTTTTGTTTTATTAACAAATCTTGAATATATGGTATATTAACCAATTTAGAAAAATCTTTTACCATTAATAAAGATTGATTAAATCCTCTTTGTCTTAATTTTTTTATATGCATTGGCACTGGTATTATATAATCAATATTGTTATTATTTAATTTTATATCAATATTATTTTTATTTATTTCATTAAATTTAATTAATAAAAATCTCGCAAATATTTTTGATAAAAATGTTTTTCTGTAAAACTTAAAATCAAAAATACTTTTTGCTATGATTTTATTATATATAAATACACTTAATGATTTATTATAATAATGTTTGGTATGTAAACAACTTGCACATATTAAGCCCCAACGATTATTATCGTGTAATAGTTTTCCGCATATTTTGCAATATGGTTCTGTTATAAATTGCAATTTTTTCCAACAATTTAAACAAAAACATCCATCTAATATAATTTTTTTACAAAAAATACATTGATGTGGATATATTATTTCAATAAAAAAATTGAAAATTTTTTTAATTTTTTCAATAATAGATATCAATTTTATCTATCAATTTTATTAAGCTTCTTTTAAACTATTAATGTCATTAAAGCTAATTTTTTCTTTTGCTATTTCCATTATATAATTCTTTGCTTCTTCATATGGTATTTTTTTAATTATTGCATATTCAGAAGCTAATCTATAAATAGCTATTTCATAAATATTTCTTTCACTAAATGATCTATCTGCTTCATCAACGTCTCTAATTAAGTCTCTTAATACTTCTGCTGTTTGAAAAATATCGCCAGAATTAATTTTATCCCTATATTCTTTTGCCCTTCTACTCCACATACCTTTCATTTTTTTAATACCACCTTTTAAAATCTCAAAAACTTGATTCATCTCATCTAATGAAACAAGTTTTCTAATATCTCCATTTTCTTTAAATTTAAATGGTACTGTTAATGTCAATTTTTCGTTTTCAAAATATAATACTAAACATTTTGTTGTAATACCTGCAACATTTATTTCTTTAATTTCTTTAACCTTTGCTACTCCGTGAGTTTTGTAGAAGCAATAGTCATTAACTTTTAATGCGAATCCCATATAACCTCTATAAAAAACTTGTAATTAATAAATATTGTTATAAATTTTAAGTATAGTATAACATTAATTATTAATTAATCAAGCATTATTTAAATGAAAACAAAAAAAAATTTTAGAGAAAAAATAAAGGACTTAATTTTGGGAGTTAGAAGGGTTTTTATAAATGATAAAAAGGATATTGTTACATCAAAAGTTTTTGATAATATAAATTTGAGTTTTAAAGATTTATCTCCCTATAGTGAGCTTAATACATATAAAATAATTTTACTATTAATATTCACAAGTATAATACTATTACTTGTACTTTACTTTTCCTATATAGATTTTAAATATAACGTAAAAAGGAATAAACCAAATTCTGTTGTAGAACCAGTTAAAATAGTAGTTAAAAATCCAATAGATATAGATGTACCACAAGACTATGAAAATATAATATATACCATAAAAAAAGGTGACATTTTGGCCACAATTTTAATAGATAAATTAAAAATAGCAAAGCAAGATGTATTCAATTGTATAGAAGAATTAAAAATGGTTTACGATATTAATGATCTAAGAGCGGGACAAAAATTATATATAAAGTATAAAAATAATTTGGTTACATATGATGATAAAATTACAAATAGCATTTCGTTAGAAGAATTAAAAATTTTAGATAATAATAATTTAAAAGATGTAATAATTTCTAAAACAGAAGATAATATATATAAATCAAGAGTAAATAAAATTGATTTATACACATATTATGATAAATATATAATTAAAATATCAAATAATATGTATACAGATGCTGTAAAAGCTGGTATGCCGGCAGAAATGGTTATGAGTTTAATTAATTATTATAGCTTTATTATTGATTTTCAAAGAGATATTAGAAAAGGTGATTGGTTTGAAGTCGTTTTTGAAGGAAAATATACTAGAGATGGTAAAAAAATAAAAAATGGTGATATAGTATATGCAAATTTATATACAAATAATACAAATCATAAAATATATAAATTTGAATATAAAAATAATTTAGTTTATTTTGATGAAAATGGTTTAAGTAATCAAAAATCACTTTTAAAAACCCCTATAAATGGCGCTAGAATAAGTTCTGGTTATAGTAACAGTAGAAAACACCCCGTTGATGGTTACAATAAAGCCCATAAAGGTATAGATTTCGCTGCTCCTATTGGTACTCCATTTTATGCTGCTGGGAATGGTACAATCAAAAAAGTTGTTATAGGTTGTAAAGTTGGTGATAGATATTGTGGAGGCGGTTTTGGAAATTATATATTGATAGAACATAATAATTTATATTCGACAGAATATGCACATTTGTCGCAAATAGCTAAAAATATAAGAGTTGGTGTAAAAGTAAAACAAAGGCAAGTAATAGGATATGTTGGGATTACTGGCTTGACAACTGGCCCACATTTGCACTATGGTGTATTATATAAAGGTGAAAGAATTAATCCAAATAGAATTAGAACAAATCCATTAATAAAACTTGTAGGAAAAGATTTTTTAAACTTTGTTGAAGAAAGGGATAAAATTAATAACTTAAGATTAACTGCAATAAATCAAAGTATTAGTTCATTTTAAAGTATTTTTAATTATATAAATACTATTTAACTCCCAACCTCACTTTTTGACTCAAAAAAACTCTTAAAAAATAAAGATAGAAAGTTATATACATTAAATATTAATATAAAAACCAACCCACCAGCTTAGCTGGTGGTTCTTCATTAATCTGGTATAGCCCTTGCTTACTAGCATTCACCAATGGTGATATGTTAGAATATTGCAAGCGAACTATTGCTTAGCATTACGATCCATAAATGGATCTTTAAAATTTAGTGTCAGTTGTTCGTTTAGCTTATCTTGCTCTAATTGTTTAGCTATATACTCTTGTATTTTTTTAGTATTTTTTCCTACTGTATCTACATAATAACCTCTACACCAGAATTCTCTATTTTTGTATTTGAATTTCATATTACCATACTTTTCATAAATCATAAGACTACTTTTACCTTTCAGATAACCCATAAAGGATGATATACTAAATTTAGGTGGTATTTCTAGTAACATATGTATATGATCAGGACATACTTCTCCTTCTAGAAGATTTACTTCTTTCCTTTGGGAAACTTCGGACATAAGTTGTCAAATAAAAGTAAATTTTTATTTGATAACATTAGGTCTTTGTTTTTTTTCTGTACTTTGGTGCAAATACTATATGATACTTGCAATTCCAAGATGTATGTGATAGAGTATGAATGTTAGTATTAGTCGTCATAATATTAACCTCGTTTTATTATTAATAACATAATTGAGTTTTATCAAACT
>CATOJU010000110.1 GCA_951800555.1 uncultured Rickettsiales bacterium
TTATCTTTACATCCCTCTTCAAAACAAGGACCGAATGTTGGAAAATAAAAGTTTACTTTTATTTGACAACTTATGTCCGCAGTTTGCCGTAGGAAAGTATTTCATAAATTCCTTCACTTTGTTACGGCAAACTTCGGTAGAATGATAAATTAAAATGATTAAGTAAAAAATATCATTTTCCCACCTTTGTTTTCTGCTTTATCTATAATATGTTTATTACAATCTATATAGTTTATATCATTATCATTAAATTTATAAATTTCATTTATAATATTTCTCATTATATTACCTTCTTTATCTCTTAATAATCTTTTTAGTCTTTTTATCCTTGTAGACTTTAACTGTTTTTCTTTCTTTACACTTTATTATTTTATTTATGATATTGATAGTTTCTATCAGAGGCTATTATATTTATTTTAACAATAGGTTTTTTATTATAAAATAAAAGAAATCAATATTATTATTGAATAATACCTTATTCAACAATCTTCTACATATTATATCTTCTTTCTTAATATTTGTTTTAATTTCTTTCATTAGTTTTTATATTTTACCTTTTATAGGAATATAATTAGATATATATAGATAGATTATAGTCAATGAATATTATAGTTAATAAATAAAAAAGAAAAAAGTGGGTAGTGCCCTTTATTCTATTATCCCCTTGACTTTCAAAACACAAACAATTAACTTTAAAGCAATGATATTATATAATGTAATTAATTATTTTAATATATTTACTTATAAAAATTATAAACAAACAAAGGAGAATTAACATGACTTTAAATATAGAAAAAATTGAAGAAATTTTAAAATTTTATAGTTCTTTTTTTAAAAAGAACTTGCCTTATTATTTCACCTATATAGCTAACAGTGAAGAAGAAGCCAGAGAAATGACAGAGGAAATAATTATAGATGGGAAAAATTATGGACAAGATATTGAAGGTGTAAAATTAACAGAAAAGGAAAAAAATGTTTTTAGAAAGATGGTAGAATTAAAGAAAAAAACAGATATAAATCTTAATGAAAAAAAAGAATTAGATAAATTAATGAATGAATTTATTAGGATAAAAATTGCCCATGCAACTGCTTCAGATGAAGAAGTTAATGATTTTATCAAAAGAGAAAAAGGATCAAGGGGGAAAATACAATTAACTGAAGAAGAAGTTAAAAATGGTGTAAAGGAGATGGCAAGATTAAAGCAATATCTGAATAGATTTTATGTTAGCGACCCACTAAATATTGTAGAAGTACTTTCAGTTAATGGAGGAAAAATTGAATTAAGAGAGGTGAAAGAGGAAGAATTAAAAAAAATATATAATAATAATTATCGATTTTATTATTTTAATGAAAAAAAATTAATAGATAAACCAGTTAAAGAAACATATAATATAGATGATAAACTATTTTTTCATATAATTGATAATATAAATAAAAAAGGTAGATATTCCATTTACCTAAAAAAAAATGAAAACGGTATTAGTATGGCCTATACAGTATTAAAATACTGTTTTGAAAAAAACATAATAAAAATAGATGGAAAATATACTGAAGGAGGATTTATATCCTATATTTATGAAAAGAATATTAATATTGATAATGATGCTTTTATTAAAATTTTATGTGAAGTTGGAGATTATAATTCAGTTATGTTTCTTATTAATATTTTCAGTATACAAAATTACAAAAAAAAAATACAAAAGATTATAAAGAAAAAAGTATACAAAAATATGAAGAAGAAATTTTTTTTAGTGGATGTCCTGAAACAATACATCTTTTTGAACGTTACTGTAAAGTTACTTCCAAGGCCCTAGAAGGAGCCTGTAAAGCTGTTAATGATAATAATGTTGGTGTAATTAAATACCTATTAAGTAATTATGATTGGAAATATATTGATTTAATAAAAGCATATAATTCTATCAAAGATCCAAGAATGGCTGAACCAATTTTTGAAGCGATTAAATTAAAAATTGAAAATAAAAAAGAAATAAAAGAATTAATAGAAGAAAAGGATAAAAATGAAAAAACAGTACTTCATTATGCTGCTGAAAATGGAAATTTAGAAATTTTTAGATTAATATTGGAGAATTTAAGTGAGCAAGAAAAAAAAGAATTAATAAAAGAAAAAGATGGATATGAACGAAAAACAGTACTTCATTATGCTGCTGAAAATGGAAATTTAAAAATTATTAAATTAATATTAGAGAATTTAAGTGAGCAAGAAAGGAAAGAATTAATAAAAAAAGAAGATAGGTATAGAAAAACAGTACTTGATTATGCCGCTTTAAGTGGAAATTTAGAAATTGTTAAATTAATATTAGAGAATTTAAATGAACAAGAAAGAAAAGAATTAATAAAAGAAAAAAAATCTAAAAAAAATGCAATACTTCATTATGCTGTTTTAAGTAGAAATCTAGAAATTGTTAAATTATTATTGGAGAATTTAAGTGAACAAGAAAAAAAAGAATTAATAAAAGAAAAGGATGAATATGAAAAAACAGCACTTCATTATGCTGCTGAAAGTAAAAATTTAAAAATTGTTAAATTAATATTAGAGAATTTAAGTGAGCAAGAAAGAAAAGAATTAATAAAAGAAAAAGATAAATTGAAAGAAACAGCATTTCACTGTGCTGCTAAAGAAGGAGATTTAGAAATTGTTAAATTAATATTAGAGAATTTAAATGAGCAAGAAAGAAAAGAATTAATAAAAGAAAAAAATAGGTATGGGCGAACAGCACTTCATTATGCTGCTGAAAATGAAAATTTAGAAATTGTTGAGCTATTATTGGAGAATTTAAGTGAACAAGAAAAAAAAGAATTAATAAAAGAAAAAGATGAAATTGAATTAACAGCACTTCATTATGCTGCTGAAAATGGAAATTTAAAAATTATTAAATTAATATTAGAGAATTTAAGTGAGCAAGAGAGAAAAGAATTAATAAAAGAAAAAGATGAATGTGGACGAACAGAACTTCATTATGCTGCTGAAAATGGAAATTTAGAAATTGTTAAATTAATATTAGAGAATTTAAGTGAGCAAGAAAGAAAAGAATTAATAAAAGAAAAAAATAGGTATGGGAAAACAGCACTTCATTATGCTGATAGAATTGAAGATCTAGAAATTATTAAATTATTATTGGAAAATTTAAGTGAGCAAGAAAGAAAAGAATTAATAAAAGAAAAAGATGAAGATGGAGAAACAGTACTTGATTATACCCATGAATATAATAACCCAGAAATATATAATTTTTTACAAAATATTGTAAATGATAATCTTGAAAAAAATGAGGATTTAGAGATGTTTGATAAAACTTCTAAAAGTATAGATGAAATTGATGATGAACAGCAAAATAGTGAGGTTTCTGTGGAAAGAAGTAATAGTTGATTTTTTAACTTTAGAGCATTATATTTATATAAATATTTTAATATATCACCTGCATAAAAAAATAAAATATGTTTTAATAATTAAAAAAATAATAAAATATATTTTTTAAAAATTAAAGGCATTTCACCCCATTTATTTTTAAAGGTTTTATAAATTAAAAAATAAAGTTAGAATTATTATAGATATTTATATGAATGAAAGTAGGATATGATATCCTAAACAGTTATTAAACAAAGTCCATAAACAGAAATTTTGGAACTTCCCTCTATTCCTTTATAATTTTATATAATAAAGTTTTTTCTACCTCTTGATATTATCTCATATGCATTAGTAACAACGAATAGATAAGAAAACTTTTAATCGTTATCAAGAGATAGAGTAAAGCTTATTTTTATAAAATACTTGACTCAATTAAAAAATTATTATATAATTAATATTAATTTATTACTATTTTACAGTAATTAATTTTATTAAAATTAAATAATAGGATAAAAAAATGGAAAATAATAAACAAA
>CATOJU010000111.1 GCA_951800555.1 uncultured Rickettsiales bacterium
TCCTTCTATACACATAATATTCTATCTGTTTTGTTAATAAAATAATTTACTAATAAAATAATTTGTTAATGATAATGTTGTATATTAATATAAGAAATTTAAAAGTAAACTGTTTAAGTTGCAATGCTGGGCAGTGTCAAAATAAATTAGTTGACTTTTAAAAAAAAATTGATATAATAAAACTGTTAATTTAACAAAAATGGAGATAAATTATGGCAGAAGGTCAAAATACAGCAACAGAAATATTTAATAATACAGGGACAAATAATATTATGGATGCTACCAAATCTTCGAAACCCAGTGTTTTAAAAGAGGTTGGGAATGTTCTTACCGGCAATATAGGTGATCAAGTTACTAATATAATAAAAACAACAACTGGTTTTGATGGTATAGAAGCTAAAGAATTTGCGGTTAATCAACCAGTTGCTCCAAAAGCATCCGAAATTGGTGGCGGTATGTTAGAAGGTAAAAATACAAATGTTTCTCCAGTTCAAGGTTTATAATTATTAAATTATAAAAATGTTTTATATTAAGAAAAAACTAGAAATAAGCGCCAGTCATCAAGTATTCACAGAAAATGGCAGCAAATGTGAAAATTTACACGGACATAATTTTATTGTTTATATTTTCTGCAAAAGTAAAGAATTAAATGAAGACGGAATGGTAATTGATTTTATTAAAATAAAAGAATTAATTCATAAAAAATTAGATCATAAAAATTTGAATGATATCTTTGATTTTAATCCAACTTCTGAAAATATAGCAAAATGGATAGTAGATACAGTTCCTTTATGCTATAAGGTTATTGTTCAAGAAAGTGAAAATAATGAAGCAATTTATGAAAAAGATTAGATTATGAAAAAGATTAAAAATATTCTAAAATTATATTAATCTTAACTTATTTTTTTAATAAACTTTTTTTGCTTTATTTTTAATAATATTTTTTTTTAATATTAAAGAATACAAAAATATATTTTTCACAAAATTCCGAATTTTAGTTCGGAATACTTTAAACTTCTAATATTTTGAATAATTCAACACACTTCCCATTAAAAATATTAAAATTTTTTGTTTTTTTTGTAATATTATTATTGAAAAATAAAAACTTAATCCTAACATATTTAACATAATAAATAATTTCATTAACAATATATGTTAGATTCTTTTTTTAATCCAAAAAGTGTAGCTGTAGTCGGAGTTTCATCAGACCCTACTAAACTTGGAGCTGTAGTATTTAAAAATTTATTAGATGCAAATTTTAAAGGAAATTTATATGCAGTAAATCCAAAAAGTGCCGGTCAAGATTTATATGGAAAACCTTGCTATGGAACAGTTAAGGATATTCCAGAAGCGGTTGATTTAGTGGTAATAGTTGTACCTGCAAAATTTACTATGTCAGCTATTGATGATTGTATTACAAATAAAACAAAAAATATAAGTATAATAACAGCTGGTTTTGGAGAAGTTGGAAATCATGAATTAGAAGATGAAATTGCTAGAAAATGTAATGAAAATGGAATAAATCTTTTAGGTCCAAATTGTTTAGGACATATTTCTACATTTACAAATTTAAATGCAAGTTTTGCCGATGGATTTCCGGACAAAGGAAATGTAGCATTTATTTCACAATCTGGCGCCTACTGTTCAGCAATGTTAGATTGGGCTAGAGAAAAAGGAATTGGTTTTTCTCATTTTATTTCAATAGGAAACAAAGCACAATTAAGTGAAACAGAATTACTTGAAGCAATTAAAAATGATGAAAATACAACAGCTTTTGTATTTTATTTAGAATCGTTAAAAAATGGGCAAGAATTTTTAAAAACTGTTAGAGAAGTTGTAAAAACTAAACCAGTTGTGGTATTAGAACCGGGAAAATCATCTAAAGCTCAAGCTGCAAGTTTATCTCATACTGGAAGTTTAGCTCCAAATTATAGGGTTTTAGAAACTGCACTTGAAAAATCAGGTGTAATTCAAGCCTATACTACAAGAGAAATGTTTGGACTTTTGGAAGTTTTACAATATGCAAAACATAAAGATTTTGATGGTCAATTAGCACTTTTAACAAATGCCGGGGGTGTAGGTGTTTTAACTAGTGATTTGTGTGAAGATAATAATCTTGATATAGCTAGACCAAGTGAAACTACAATTGCTAAATTAAAAGAAGTATTACCAGCAGAGGCAGCTTTTGGAAATCCTATTGATGTAATTGGTGATGCGAAAGCAGATAGATATGAAAATGCTTTAAGAGTTTTATGCAAAAGTAAAGAATATAAAAATATATTAGTACTTTTAACTCCTCAAATGGTAACTGATGCTACTGGTACTGCTGAAGCTATAGTAAAAATTTCAAAAGAATTTAATGATATTAATATTTTTGCTTCATTCATAGGCGGTGCAAAAGTTAGAGAAGGTGTAAATATTTTAAAAGAAAATCATATTGTAACTTTCGACTATCCTACCGATGCAACAAGGTTGTTAGGTATGTTAAAAAAACAAATGGTTTATAAAAATCTGAAAGATATTGAAGTTAAAAAATATAATGCTCCTGAAACCATTTTAAATGAAGTAGAAAAAGCTAAAAATGAAGGTCTTGCAAGCTTACCACAAGAGATAGTTAATAAAATTATGTTACATTATAAATTAGATTTTCCAAAATCTGGCAATTTTACAGATAAAAATGAAGCTTTAAATTTCTGTAAAAATTTATTCCCAAAATCAGTAGTTTTAAAACTTTCTGCTCCTGATGCTTTACATAAAACAGAAATGAAAGGAATTTATTTAAATATAAATGACGAAAATAAATTTAATGAAGCCTGGGATGGATTATGGACTTCTATTAATAAATTTAATTTAAAAGATGCAAGCGTTTTAATTCAGGAAATGATTACCAAATCTACTGAAGTAATTATTGGTGTAAATAAAGATAAAAACTTTGGAAAAGTTATGGTATTCGGAACTGGTGGAATTTATACTGAAGTAATGAAAGATACTTCTTTAAGGGTTTTACCAACCGATGAATTTGAAAAAATGATTAAAGAAACTAAAATTGGAACAATTTTGAATGGTGTAAGAGGTGAAAATCCTAAGGCTGTTCCACAATTGATTGATACTTTAAGTAAAATTCAACAAATAGTTTTTGATTTTCCACAAATTAATTCTATTGATATAAATCCTATCCTAGTAACAGATGATAGGGCTGTTATTGTAGATTTTAAGATTATTTTAAAATAGATTAAAACTTTATAATTATAAAAATTAGCTTAAATTAATATTTAAGCTAATTTTTTTATTCGATAATGGTGTAAATATATTAATAATAACATTTAAAAACAATTTTTTACTATTCTAGTAACTTTTAAATTAAATAAATGGCAGAGAGGAAGGGATTCGAACCCTCGATACCCTTGCGAGTATAACAGCTTTCCAAGCTGGCCCATTCAACCACTCTGGCACCTCTCTAATTATTTTAAATTTTAATATAGAAAAATGAAATATCAAGGATATTTTATTATATTTCTATATTTTTTAGTCTTTCTTCAACTGTATTTTTTCCCAAAACCTTCATAATACTACATAAATCCGGACTTTGTAATCTTCCAGTTGTCAAAACTCTTAATATTGTTGCTACAATAGAAATATCACCTTTAAATTTATCTGGATTTTCTTTATATTCTTTTGTGCTTGAAGAATATCCGCATTTTTCAGCAACCTTCTTTAATTTTTCGAACCAAATTTGGTTATCATCATTTTCATTGTAAGTTTCAAGAAAATACTTAACTATATTTTTTACATCTTCTTTATTAAAGTCTTTTAAATTATTTTCAACTTCATTTTTATTTAATTTAAAAAAATATTCTATTTCATTATTTACATC
>CATOJU010000112.1 GCA_951800555.1 uncultured Rickettsiales bacterium
TCTCTAAACCTTCTTTACTTATATAATCTTGAATTTTTCCATAATTTACTACTACTGAAGTAAATTTTTCAAAATCAACACCTTTACTACTAATATTATTTGCATCTACTAAAATTCCTTTTTCATTAAATTTAAAAGGTGAATCTTTTGAAAGACTTTTAGTTTCATTGTCATAAAATACAATAGGGAAATAATCATTTTTAGTTTTATTTTTAGCTTTAACATCTTCAGTATCAGTATAATAAATATTCCCTGTCTCTTTACCATCAGTTGTTTCGGAATAATAATAAAGGCTACCTCCTGCACTATTTTTAGCTCTACCAATAATTACAGATAATCTATCACCGTTTTTATACGAATGTGAAGATTCAGAATTTATTGTCATTATACTACCACTATAAATTCCAGAATTTTTAACTAGATTTTTGAAATTTGTCTTATAATCTTCGCCCGATGTATTAAAATCATTTATTATATATGCAGCAAAAGTACTTGTGGAATTACTGTATATATTATCAGAATAAACTAAATAATAATAATTTTCAGTATCATCGCTAGAAGTTGTTTCAGTAGAATCTAATAAATTTTTTATTAAACCATTTTTACCATTAAATTCAAGTAATTTATTAGCTCCAAGTGTTTGATCAAGGGCAGTTAAAAAACCATAAATTGATATATCTGTTTCTGAAATATTACTACTATTATTACTATTAGCAGTAATTCTTTTTATTGCTTTTTCAACTGAACCTCTATAATTTGAAAAATCATAACATTGCACTACATCATTTTCTTTACAATTACCCGATGCAGTTTTATTTCCATCACAAACATCTTTATAATAATAAAAATGATCACTATATACAGTTGTTGAACTTTTTTGTTCATTATTATTATTATCTTTATAAGAATACTCTGAAACAGTCTTATTTACAAAGAATACTTTTTTTATTGCATCCAATAAAGCTTCAAATATTTTTTCTTTTGCTAATTTACTACAGATAATATCATTTCTAGTATTATTAGATAAAGTTAATGAAATAGGCCTGTTAATCGCGCAATTTTTAATACTTATATAATTATTATTTAATTCACCCATATCATCAGTTATTTTTATATTAACAGTGCCAAATTTATCATCATTATCATTAATGTTTACATTAACTTTTATATTTTTTAATGATTCAATAAGATCATTAGTTATTATTTCTCTACTATTTTCAAGCGCTTCTTCTTTTCCTACAATACCTTGATATATTTTATATTTTCCCGATTTTAATGTATTTAGACACGAAAGAGTTTGTTTATAAGTATTTCCAATTACATCACTATAACAAAGTTTATTTAAATCCTCTTTATCTTTTTTATCTCCAATTTTATATTCTACTTCTTCTTTATCGTATGATGGAATTAGTTGTTGAGTAATAAAAGATTGTAAACTATATTCCATGTCATTTAAAGCCTCTTTTTCAGGTTCAGATAATTGTTTTTGACAATCATTATCACTGCTTGCAAGAGGATTTATCTTATTGAAATCCATTAATATTCCACCTGAACTACTTCCTTTAATATAACAATTATTTACTTTTAAATAACATTCTCCAACTTCACTATTAGCAGTATTAAAACTCTCAAAAGTACCTCCTACATTATAACACCTATTTTCCAAGCTTACTGCCTCTGAGGCTGAACCATAACAAATATACAATGGCTGCTGTTTTATAAATACATTTAGACCAGTACCAATATATGGTCTTGTATTAATACCTGAAACATCCATATCTTTTAAAGTTATCTTATCTTTACCATCAATATCCATCCAATTTGAATAATCAAATCTTAATATTTGTCCTTTTCTTACATATATTATTTTATTATCAATTAAATCACTTAATCCATCATTAGACAATTTTTCAGCATCAGTACTACTAGAAATATTCAACTCCTCATAACTTAATTCAATATTATCTTCAAAAAATTCAGTTATTTTGTCAGTACTTTGTATTACTCTATCTGTGTTCATAATTATCATATCTTGATTTAAAAGTTTATATTTTATTTTATTATTTGTTGTATTAATACCAGGTATTGCAAACATTAAAAAACCATTATCATATACAAGATAATCTTTTAAATTTATAACCATTATTCCAATTCCTCTACTGCATTTTTCCTCTCCAGATTCAACATTAAACGTTATCAACATCTCATCACTATTGTTATTAGGTGTAGCAAATCTATTAAATATGACTTCTTCATACCCAGTGGCTATAGTACCATCTTCTTTAGTTTTTATAGAATTTTTTACAGTATGCCATTTATTACCACTATATACCACTATATAATTATTATCTACCTTAGTACCTTTATTTGTATTACTAACTGGATTATAATCTTTATAAGAAATAGAATATACACAATTTAGTGAATCATCTTCTTTATCCAAATATTTTATAGCTAATTTAAAAGGTCCTTTATTTGTGAATTTAAACTCCTTTTTTCCATCATTCCAAATATATCCATCTGAACTACCAAATTTATTCAAAACTTGAATTAAATTATTTGTATCTTCTTGAACTTTAATTTTATTTTCATCGTCACTACTACTTTCACTATTGCCACTATTTATTCCACCCTTTTCATCTTTAACTATTATTTCTTTATTGTTACGATTATATTCTATTTGATTAAATGCATCATCCGCATATAAATAATAATCATTTTTATTAAATACCCTAATTTGTTGATTTACATACTTTTCATTATAATATTTTTCAACAATTGATTTAAAATCAGAATTGTCAGTTATAATGCTACTATAATTAAAATGACAACTTGCTGTATATTTATTTTCTTCATTATACTCACATTGTAATACGTCATATCTTGGTTCCTGCATTCTATATTTATCACCATAGGATAAACTTGGATCATAATCTTTTAAAGTTAAATATGTTCTATTTTTAAAATTTCTTTTTTTTGTTTCTTCAATACTAACCCCTGTTTCTTTAACATTTATAAAATTTTTATTTAATTTTAAATTTAAAGTAGTTACATCTCCATTTTTTAAATAAAATTCCCTATTTACATCTTCCATACCGTACCTGCTAAAACTAGCCGTTGTATTAGTATTATCTGAATCTAAAATCACCGAACCACTAACACTAATATTTAGTATAGTGTTTTTTGTTAAATTTACACCTAAATAACCATCTCCTTTTAGATTTGCACTTGTCCAAGCTTGAGGTGTAGTATTGGTACTACTACATTTTTCTTGACATGAGCTTACACAATCATCAAAAATATTATTAATTATACCAAATTTATCATTTGAAACTGTCTGTGTTTTTTGATCATATTCATTTTTTATTTTATTATATTCTGGATTAGATACATCATTTAATATACTTTCTTTGTTATTTCTATAATCATTAAGATTCTGTTCACTTTCAAGAATAAAAGTAATATCAGAAAAATTACCATTTTTAATATAACTATAAAAGTTAGCACATGATTTATTCCTACTTTCTTCAGCTATAAAATCAATTTTTGAATTTCCGGACAAATCTTTTATTGTCGTTTCATTTAAACAATCTCTTATAGTCTCACTTTGAGAAAAACTATTAATATCTTTACTTTTATCATAATTACACATACTATTACCAGCCCCAACAGTAACTGTATCGTAGTCTCCATTATTTCCATAATCATTTTCACCGTAACATAAAGAACTATCTAGTTTACATGCAGATAAAAACAAAAATAAAATTATAATTATAAGTTTTTTATTCAAAATCATTTTTTCAAAAATATTATATTAATATAAATTTAATAATTTAATAATTATTTTGAAGGATTTTTTTAAAATAATTT
>CATOJU010000113.1 GCA_951800555.1 uncultured Rickettsiales bacterium
AAAATTAACGCTTCATCTCCTACAATTAAAAAATTATCATTTATATCGACTTTTTTTATTCCTTTAAAATTTCCACCATAACCTTTACTTAAAAAACAATAATTTTTGTTATTATTTTTTAAAATTTTAGCAATTTCAATCGCTAACGGTGTTTTACCAGAACCGCCAGCGATCAAATTACCTATACAAATTATAGGAATTTTTGATTTATATGGCCTAAAATTTATTAGGCATCTTAATTTATAAAAAATAAAATATAACAAACTTAAAGGCCATAATAAAATAGAAATAAAATTAATATTTTTCCAAAACTCCGGCGTTTTCATATTTAAATCTATTTATCTTTTCCACAACATTGTTTATATTTTTTACCAGAACCGCAAGGGCATAAATCATTTCTTCCAACTCTACCCCAAGTTGTTTGATCTTTTGGATTTACTATACCATTATTTCTAATCATCACAGGTTTTTGCTTTCCAACATTTAAAGCTCCTTCTTTTTGTTTTTTCATTAAATTCATACTTTCCAAAAGTTCTTCTCTATTTTCCTGCAAATTACTTTGTCTAATTTTAATTTGATTACTTAATGGGTTATCCATAGAAACCTTAACTTTTGATAATATAGAAATTGTATCTTCATTAATATCATACATTAAACTTTCAAATAAATCATAGGCTTCTTTTTTATACTCTAATAAAGGATCTTTTTGACCATAAGCTCTTAAACCTATACTTTGTCTCAATTTATCTAACATATATAAATGATCTTTCCAAAATCTATCAATAGTCAATAAAAATATATGTTTTTGCATCATATTAACTATATCTTCACCGTATAAGTTGATTTTTTCCTTAAATAAAACATCCACTGCACCATTTAACATATTTAAAACTATTTCATTTGTAGCAGCTACATTATTTTCAAGATAATTATCAACTTTAAATTCTAAACCATAAATTCTATTAACTTCATTTTTTAAAGCCTCAATATCCCATTCATCTCTTGCTTTCGGCATATAAAGATTAATTAATTCATTATTTTTTTCTTTAACTATAAATTCTAATTCTGGAGCAACAGAATTTGCACACATAATATCTCTTCTTCTATCAAAAATAACTTTTCTTTGAATATTTACCACATCATCATATTTTAAAACATTTTTCCTCATTTCATAATGCATATTTTCCACTTTTTTTTGGGCTTTTTCTAATGATTTACTTATCCAAGGATGTACTATAGCCTCATCATCTTTTAAACCAAGTCTAGTCAACATAGTAGCCAATTTATCAGAACCGAAAATTCTCATTAAATCATCTTCTAAAGATAAATAAAATTTGGATCTTCCTACATCACCTTGACGGCCAGACCTTCCTCTTAATTGATTATCAATCCTTCTACTTTCGTGTCTCTCTGTTCCCAAAATAAAAAGTCCACCTGCTTTAATTACTGTTTCTTTATCTTCCCTAACCTTCTCTTTTAATTTATTAATACAATCTTCTTTTTCAGTAGTTGACATATTTTCATTTTTAGCCAATTCTTTTATTTCAAATTCTGCTGTTCCACCAAGTTTTATATCTGTTCCACGACCCGCCATATTTGTAGCTATTGTTATTGCCCCAGGTTTACCTGCTTGTGCTATAATATAGGCTTCTTTTTCATGATATTTAGCATTTAAAACATTATGAGGAATTTTTTCAGCTTTTAATAATTTTGATAATAATTCAGATCTTTCAATACTTACCGTTCCTACTAAAACAGGTTGCTTTTTTTCATAACATTCTTTAATTTGTTTTATTATTGCTTTATATTTTTCTTGTTCTGTTTTATAAATTACATCATTTTCATCAATTCTATTAACTGGCACATTTGTAGGAATTTCTATAACTTTTAAATTATAAATATATTCAAATTCAACACTCTCTGTCATTGCAGTTCCAGTCATACCTGCCAATTTTGGATACATTCTAAAATAATTTTGATA
This sequence comes from uncultured Rickettsiales bacterium, assembly GCA_951800555.1. GTDB lineage: Bacteria > Pseudomonadota > Alphaproteobacteria > Rickettsiales > UBA1997 > CATOJU01. The sequence continues at coordinate 1,982 of CATOJU010000113.1, forward strand.
AGTAATACTTGCTAAAGTTTGATTTTCATTTTGAATCTTTACACCCTCTTTTGCTTCTAAAGCTTGATGTAACCCATCGGAAAATCTTCTTCCATCCATTATACGACCGGTAAATTCATCTACTAATAAAACTTCACCATTCTTAACCATATAATCAACTTCATTTTTAAATAGTTTATGAGCTTTTAAAGCTTGATTCAAATGATGTACTACATCTACATATTTAATATTATATAAACTCTCATCTTTATCAACTATACCAAGATTTTTTAATATTTTTTCAATTTCTTCCGTTCCTTCTTCTGTCAATACAACTGTTCTTTCTTTTTCATCTATAGCACACAAAGAATCATCAATATTCTTTACAATATTATTTATATCTACATATAATTTTGAATTATCTTCTGTTGCGCCGGAAATTATTAAAGGAGTTCTAGCTTCATCGATCAAAATTGAATCAACTTCATCTACTATTGCATAATAAAAATCTCTTTGGGCCAATTCTTCTCTTTCAATTTTCATATTATCTCTCAAATAATCAAAACCAAATTCACTATTTGTTCCATAGGTAATATCACAATTGTATGCATTTTTTCTTTCAAAATCTGTCATATTTTGCAGAATGCAACCAACGGTGAGTCCTAAAAATCTATATACTTGTCCCATCCATTCAGCATCCCTTTTTGCTAAATAATCATTTACTGTTACAACGTGTACACCTTTTTCTGCTAATGCATTTAAATAAGCTGCAAAAACTGCGCATAATGTCTTTCCTTCGCCTGTTTTCATTTCTGCAATTTTTCCTTGATGTAAAACTATTGCACCTATTAATTGTACATCGAAAGCTCTTTCACCTAAAGTTCTTTTTCCTGCTTCTCTAACTACTGCAAAAGCTTGCGGCAAAATATCATCTAAAGTTTCACCAGCTTTTAATCTGGCTTTTAAAATATTTGTTTGCTCTTTTAAACCGTCATCCGGTAAAGTTATATATGTTTTTTCTAATTCATTAATTTTTGCTACTATTTTTTGTATTTTTTTTATTTCTTTGTCATTGGCAGAAGAAAAAAATTTTTTAATTATATTTTTGAACATTTTATTTTTAGTTTTTTAAAAAAATTTATATATTATATATAAACTTTAAAATTCAATTTTCAATAATTTTTTTGTTTTGTGATACTTTTTAATAATTTTTAATTATTTTATTTAATTAAATTCTAAATTAAAAACTTTTTAAAAATTCCAGTTGAATTTTTTTTAATAAAATCAAAGAATTAAAATCTAGCCATTCAGTACTTTTATGAAAATCTCCACCATTTGCTTGATGACCTATAACATTAATATTTTTATAGGAAAAAAATCTTGAATCATCAGTATTTTTACTAGTTATATAATTAATTTCTAGTCCATTTTTTTCACATATATTTTTATAGATTTTATGATATCTATCATTTACGTTATTTTTTATATAATTATTTAGCATTAAAATTTCATAACTTGTATTTTTATACATACATTTCTTCATTATATTTTTAATGTCTATTCCAATAAAATATGTATCAATTTCTTCATTGTTTGTAACATTGCAATACAATTTGCCAAATTTTTCTTTAATATTTTCAATAGTTCTTAATTTATCAAAAATATTTTTATTAAAAAGTTTTATGGTTACAGCTCCTAAATTATCTTTTATTATATTATTTATATTCCCATTTCCACTATCATTATCTAATACAATTTTTGCCTTTAAATCTAACCTTTCTACCCAATATTTGGTACCATATTCATCAATAGTTTCTTCATCAC
>CATOJU010000114.1 GCA_951800555.1 uncultured Rickettsiales bacterium
AGCAAATATTTTATTTAAATAATTATGCATTATATTTATTATACTATAATTGATTAATAAATAAATTAATGAAATATTTATTGAATTATATCTCCTACATTTATTTTATATCCATTTAAAAAATCCTTAATATTCATAATTTTTTTTCCTTCTCTCTGCACTAAAAGCGGTTTTAATACGCCATCAACACATTGTATAGAAAAATTTTTATCAATAACAGTTCCTAAATTTTTAATATTATTAGAATTTTCATTTAAAATATAATCACTTTTTAATATTTTAATTTTATTTTCATTATGTTTTATAGTTACTGTTACAGAATCACATAAAGCCATAATTTTTTTATGTATTTTAATTACACTATCTTTTTCCCAACTAATAATCGCATCTGTATTTGTAATTTTTTCCGTAAAAGTTGCTTCTCTATCATTTTGTTTATAAATTACAGAAAAATCTTTATTTTCAAAATTATCTATAACTTCCATTAACATTTTTGCTCCCAAATTAGATAAAACATTTTTTAAATCCACTATAGTTGTATCTTTATTTATGGGTATTTTTTTACATTTTATCACATCGCCAGCATCTAAATCTTCCACAATTTTCATTATACAAACACCAGTTTCATTATCATTAGACATTAAACATCGTTCCATTGGTGCGCAACCTCTATATTTTGGCAATAGAGAAGGATGGATATTTATACAACCATATTTTGGAATATCTAATAATTTTTTAGGTAAAATTAATCCATAGGCAACAACAACAATTAAATCTGGTTGCAAATTTTTCACATCATCAATATTTTTTTCTATTTTAAATGTTTTTGGTGTAAAAATTCTGATATTATTTTTTTCTGCTAATTCATGTATAGGGGTTTTTTGTAATTTATAACCTCTATTACTTTGTTTTGGCTGTTTTGTAAAAACTGCTAAAATTTCATTTTTAGAATCTATTAAATTTTGTAAACTTGGAATTGCGAAATCTGGCGTACCCATAAAAACTATTTTCATTTTACAGTCTCCTTTTCTTTATTAGTGTTTTCTATATTTGTTTTATTATTTTCTACTTTTTCAATATTTTTAATTCTACCTATATTATTATTACTTTCGCTTTGATTTTCTCCTTCTTTTTCTTTATTTTCTATCACTTTTTCTGCAACTTTCTCATTTTCTGTATTCTTATTTTGTTCTTCTTTTTTATTATTATTTTTAGTATTTTTTATATTTTTATTTTTTGCGCCTAAAAGTAAATTTTCACACTCATTACTAATAGCTAATTTAAATAAATTATTTTCTAATTCTTTATCTATTAAACATTTTTGTTCCTCAAATTTTCTCAAATTTATTAACTGCATATTTGATAATCTAGGGCCAGACATTAATTTATTCAATTCAGCCATCCTTTTTTCTCTTTGTTCTTGTTTTTCTCTATTTATATTATATAAATCTATTTTTTCATTTTTTAATTCCATATATTCATTATTATAAAGAGCCATATAATCAGGATACTTTTCTATTGATTGTTGTTTACATTTAAATTTATTTTCTGCTTGTTTTTTATTTAATTTTTCTAAAACAGCTTTTCTACATTCTTCTATTTGGAATTTAAAATTAATGCAATTTGTAAAATCTTTTGTACCAATATCAAAAACTATACATTCTGGGTATTTTTCAAGACTATCTTTAATATTAATCTTTTCTTTTTTGACTTTTAGATTTTGCCTTGTTTCTATTATATTTTTTATTTCTTTTTTGGTATTTACATTATAGAGCGAATAATCATAACTTAAAAATTTTAAAAGATTGTAATAATATTTATCTTTTCCCCTTAATTCAACTTTTCTATCTTGTTTTCCAATATAGTATTCTAATTTTTCTGTAAATTCACTTTCTATTCTTGTTAATATATTATCAATTACTTTTCTTATTCTTTTTAATTCTGTAGTGTAAAATTTATTTTTATTTCTTCCTCTATTATAGGACTCTTCAATTCTTTGGTCTATCAACGTTTTTCTACAATCCCAATATAATCTTATACTAAATTCCGTTGCTAAATTGTGACCTTTGGCTAAACATAATTCATTATCTAATGTTTCCATTTCTCTAACTTCGTCTTCCGATAATTGATAGGCAAAAACACTATTTTCAAAAACTAAAAATAGTACTAAAATTAATGTAAAAAACAATTTTTTATATTCTTCCACCTTAATTAATTTAAAATATAATTTATTTATACTAGTAATATTTTATTATTTTATTAATAAATATCAAGCAAAAAAATGTCTACAATTAAAATAATTAAAGAAAGTGATATTTTACCAATGGAATTACCAGAAATTAAACAATTTTTGAAAATTGATTATGATGACGAAAACGAAGATAATGTGATAAAAAGATCTTTTAAATCTGCAATAAAACAATGTGAGCTTTTAATAGGACAAAGTATTGTAGAAAAACAATATCAATATTCTTTTTATAATAAAATTAGTGAATTTATAAAATTAATTTATGGACCAGTTAAAAATGTTGAAAATATAAAAATAATTAAAAAAAATAATATGGAAAAAATTGTTGATGATAAAAGTTATTTTTTTGATGATATTAGTGATAAAATTTTTTTCAAAAATAGTACTCCAACAGATTATTATAGACTTGATATAATTTATAATGCAGGAATAACACAAATAACAGAGGATTTAAAACAGGCAATTTTATTTCATACTACTAAAATATATGAAGATAAAGGAGGATATTCGCCTATACCAAAGGCATCCTATAATATTTATAAAAGATATAAAACACAAAGATTATAATTAAAAGGTAATTAAAATGAAGAGATATAGAACAAATGATTTAAATAAAAAATTAGAATTGCAAGAATCTATAAAAATTGAGGATGGAGCAGGGGGTTTTAATGTGTCTTGGGAAAAAATTAAAGATATTTGGGGGAAAATTGAATTGTTATCAAATGTAACAAATAAAAATTTTGATATATTAGAATTAAAAGCTACTCACTTAATAGTTGTTAGAAGGTTAAATAATATAAATATTAATATGAGATTCATTTATAATAATATTATATATTCAATAAAATATATAAATAATCTAGATAATTATTTTACAGACGTTATTTGTGAAGAAGGTTAAGTTGGTTTAAGTTTTTCATTACTTTTAAAGTAATACTTAATAAATATAATTATATTGAAATCTTTATTTTAAAGGATTTTATAGATATTATTTAAAGTAATACATTAAACAATTAATAAATTACTTTTAAAGTAAATGGTTAATTAGATTAATTATAAAGTATTACTTTAAAAGTAATATAATAAGTAATTATACAATATAGCCTATTTTTAAGGATTTTATGATTATAATATTTAATATTTTACTTTAAAAGTATTAATAATTTACTTTTAAAGTAAAAGAATTATTATTCGTCTATAAAGATATATAAAAATGAATAACATTATTATAAATATAGTAGATATTATTGGAATGAAAATATTGACTTTAATTAATAATATTCTATAATAGATATTATTGAAATAATAGGAATAAATTTTATGACAGACAATTATACAATAAAAAGTTTTTTTAGCTATCCAAGAGATGTAAAAATTGAACCATATTCAGAAGAAGATAAAGAAACTATGTTGAAAGCTTTTGATTTAACAGATGATTCTACAGAAGAAGAAAAGGATGAATATGGTTTAAACGATGTAGAAGAAAAAATTTCTATAAA
>CATOJU010000115.1 GCA_951800555.1 uncultured Rickettsiales bacterium
TTTCTTAATAAACTTGTTTATTTAGAAATTCTTAATGTGGAAAACAAGGCAGGAAAATGATATGCTTGCATAATCATTTTAGCTTGTCGTCCTGCCGCAGTTTGCCGGAACGAAGTGGAGGAATCTATTAATAAATTACTTTAATAAAAAAAAGAATATTAATAATTTTTCTATATTCTATAATATAAAAAAACCTATAAAATTTTTTTGATTTTCCATTATTTATGTCATTCCAGATTAGAATTTCTTAATAAACTTGTTTATTTAGAAATTCTTAATGTGGGATCCAGTAATAAATTACTTTAATAAAAAAAAGAATATTAATAATTTTTTATATTCTATAATATAAAAAACCTATAAAATATTTTTTTATATTTAACACATTTTATATTACTAGATTCCACATTAAGATTTTCTAGTAAGGCAAGCTTACAAGAAAATCTAATTTGGAATGACACTATTAACCCAATTCCACATTAAGAATTACTAGACAATAAATTATCAAGTAATTCTAATCTGGAATGACATAAATAACGGAAAATTAAAGAATAAAATAATCATAAACATAATTAAACCTAAAAATATTTAGATATTATTGATATTTATATATAGTTTTATGTAGGAGGTCTATTATTGATAAATACGTAATTTTTATACGTAAAATATTATTAATATATCTTTAATATCCAATTAAACTTCAAAATTTAAATTAATATTTTCCAATTCTTCATTATTTTGACAATTTTTTATGTTACATATTATTTCGTTATATTTATTAACCACTAAATCATAAAAATTTTTAAAATTTTGTTTTTCTTCATTTGAACCAAAAATAGCTATATTATTTTGTTTATAAAGCGGATAATTTTTATAAAAATAATTTTCTACATTATTCTTTAATAAATCAAATTTATCATTTTTTAAATTTTCTAAACTAATTTTAGGTTTCACACCCTCAAAAAATTTTACTTTATCCTCTATAATTAAATTATTTTTGTTACAAAATGAAGCAAAATCTGCATATTCTTTATTTGTAAATGGTTTATTAAGTATATTATTTTCAAATTTCACTTTTTACTCCTTAATTTTTATTATTCATAATAACCACTAGCAAACCAAGTGCAATTTTTATGGCTGGCAGCCAAAGATGTAGTTGCGCTGGTCTTTGTTTTACTATAAAAACCAATAAATCTTTCAAATGGTGCTCCGTCATAATTAGCAAAACCACATTTTAATATGTTATAATTTAAATCTTTAAATGGTACTAAAAAATTAGCTACATAAGTATTACTAGCAATAGCCGGTAATAATCCACCCTGCTCTACCCATCCATCACTATATTTTCTATACCAATTCCCATTTTCATCATTATATGTTTCTATATTAACAAAACTATTTCCATTCATAGTAATATTTCCTTTAAGGTCAATATTACCACTTTCATTATCTATTACAAAACTATTATTCCAATTTTTACCATCAGTTGAAACTTTCAAAGTAAAATTATCATCTTGCATTAAACCAAATTCTACTTTGTCTATTAAATTATCTTGTAAAATACAACTAGCAGTTGCAGATTCTTCAAATTTATTTATCTTTAAATTTTCTATATTATCAAAAGATCTTGTATTAATAAATTTATTACCATCATATCTTAAAAATTCACCATTTTTAATATTATCAACTTCTACATCTTGTAAATCAATTAAATTTATTTTTTTATTACTTATTTCATCCGTTCTTACCCAATTGTCACCATTATAGGTATATTGGCAATTTTCATCCTTAACCCAGAAAGTAAAACCTTCTTTTGGTTCTATAAATCTCCAACCATTATCATAAAATGCTAATTGAAAATCTTTATTTAGCCATATATCTACCGCATTTTCTCCAATTATATACAAATCGTTTATTTTTGGTTCTTCAGGTGGAATAATCAAATTTCTAGTTATTACAGCGTTTTGAACCAAATTATCAAGAATAACTAAAGCTTCATTATGTGTAATTTCTTTTTGTGCTTGGTTTGGTATTAATAATGGCAAACCTAAATGTATTGTATTTTCTATACTAATGCCTTCCATATTAAATTATAAATTTTTATATTCAAAATTTATAATAAATTTAGATTTTTGGAAGAATATAAATTAATATTACTTTAATATAAAAATAACTTTAAATTTCCATATTCATAGCTTTTATTACTTTTTTTAAAGTATTACTAGCTTCATATCTAGCTTTTTCAACTCCATTTTTTATTATTTTTTTAATATATTCTGGATCCTTTTCTAGAACATTAATTTTTTCTCTTATAGGTGACAAAAATTTATCTGTTGTATCAATTAGCATATCTTTCAGCATTTTTGCGCCACCATCACCTATATAATTTGCAATTTCTTTTGGATCTTTATTCGACATTAAAGATATCAATAAAACCAAATTGGAAACTTCAGGTCTATTTTTTGGATCATATGTTATATGTTTATCACTATCAGTTACTGCCTTTTTTACAACATTAGCTATTTCATCTTTATTAAACTTCAACATAATAGCATTATTGCGACTTTTACTCATTTTTTGTTTTCCATCAAGTCCTATAATATTCGGATTATTTGATAATAAACAATATGGTTCTTTAAATAAAGGAGTCTCAGAACAAAATTTATTATTAAATCTTTTTGCTATAAGTCTTGTTAATTCTATATGTGGCAGTTGATCTTTACCTACGGGGATTAAATTGGCGTTTACTGATAATATATCGCAAGCTTGATGAGCTGGATAAACTAACATCCCGGCACTAATATTTTTAATATTTGCACTTTGTATTTCTTCTTTTGTAGTGGGATTTCTTTCTAATTCAGCAACAGAAATTAATGTTAAAAACGGAACCAATAATTGATTTAATTCTGGAATTTGGCTATGAGGAAATATAAAATTTTTATCATTTTCAAAATCTAATCCAACTGCTATATTATCAATAACTAATTCTTTTGTTCTTTGAGAGATTTGATTAAAATTATCGTGATCAGTTAAAACTTGTTGATCTGCTATAAGAATAAATAATTCTATTCCCTTCTTCTGCAAATTAATTCTATTTATTAATGAACCAAAATAATGTCCTAAATGTAAACTTCCAGTCGGTCTTTCACCTGTTAAAACCCTATAATTACTTGGATTAATATCAATATTTTTTTCAATTTCTTTACTAATTTCTAATGCTTTTTCAAAAGTTTCCATTCTATTAAATTTTATTTATTATTAAATAATATATAATATATTTTTAAAAAAAACAAGAATTAATTTTTTATATTTTCCGTTTTTTCAATATTTTGATCTATTTTTTTCCTACTTTTTTTGATTAAATAAGTTCCGTAAGTTGTCATAATTATAATTAGACCCATTATTATTAAAACTATTATAAATTCTAAAGTAGAAAAACCATTTTTTTTATTTTGCATATTATGTTGTATTTTTTATTTTAAAATAAAGTTGTTTTTGTAAAAAGCAATACAATTGTCAAAAGTATAAAAAGTTGTTGACACTATGTGATATAGAAAAATATATTATAAATTTTTATTTATTCATATTTTTTTATATTTTTGGGCTTGGAATATTTTTATAATTTTTATTAGCCTAAAAAATTTAATAAATTATTTTT
>CATOJU010000116.1 GCA_951800555.1 uncultured Rickettsiales bacterium
ACCAACTTTACATAAAATTCTAATAAAAGCATTATTATTAATATTAATGTCATTTTCACTAATATACGATATAAATCTTCTTCCACTATATTCTCCACTCATTTTTATTTTTTTTTCTTCCTCAAAACAGTATTTTAATACTATATAGGCCATACTAATACCGTTTTCATTTTCCTTTAAATAAATGGATTTATTACCATTTGTATTTATATCATTAATTATACGAAAAAATAGTTTATCATCTATATTATATGTTTCTTTAACTTGTTTATCTATTAATTCTTTTTCATTAAAATAATAAAATCGATAATTCCTATAACATATTTTTTTTAATTCTTCCTCTTCCATCTCTCTTAATTCAATTTTTCCTCCATTAATTGAAAGTACTTTCGCAATATTTAGTGGATTGCTAACATATAATCTATTCAGATATTGTTTTAATCTTGCCATCTCCTTTACACCATTTTTAACTTCTTTTTCAGTTAATTGTATTTTTCCCCTTGATCCTTTTTCTTTTTTGATAAAATCATTAACTTCTTCATCTGAAGCAGTTGCATGGGCAATTTTTATCCTAATAAATTTATTCATTAATTTATCTAATTCTCTTTGTTCAATAGCGGTCATATCTGTTTTTTTCTTTAATTCTGTCATTCTTCTAAAAACATTTTTTTCCTCTTCTGTTAATACTGCACTTTTAATATCTTGTCCATAATTTTTTCCATCTATAACTATTTCCTCTGTCATTTCTCTGGCTTCTTCTTCACTGTTAGCTATATAGGTGAAACAATCAGGTAATGTTTCTCTAAAAAAAGAACTATAAAATTTTAAAATTTCTTCAATTTCTTCTATACTTAAAGTCATGTTAATTCTCCTTTGTTTGTTTATAATTTTTATAAGTAAATATATTAAAATAATTAATTACATTATATAATATATATAGTATATATAATATATATTATAATATATATAATATTATATAATATTGATTTAAAGTTAGTTGTTTGTGTTTTGAAAGTCAAGGGGATAATAACAATAGTCCATAAATCCTTTGGCAAACTTCGGATATAAGTTGTCAAATGAAAGTAAACTTTCATTCTCCAACATTTGGTCTTTGTTTTCTTTTATCCAAATATGATTTTCCTTTATTGTTTTTGGGATTATTATTTGTGTTACCAATAATATCACCATTATTACTATTGTCACTAATTTTATTTAAATTGATAATATTGTTATTATTAATATTATTTTTATAGTTATTTTTGTTCTTATCTTTAACTTTATTATACATAAATAAGAATATTCTATTATTTATGTTAATAAATAATAGAGTATAGTATTAACTTTAAAAGTAAACGTTATGTTAGCAAAACCAGTATTACCAAAATATTATTAAATACTGAAAAGTACAACTTTTAAAGTTTATCTTGATTTTTTTAAAATTATTATTAACTTTTAATTAAAATTAAATAATTATTATAGGAGATAAAGTGTTTGAAGAAAAAATAAAAAACAATGAATATTTAACTAACGAAATAAATAATAAAGTTAGAAAAGAAGAAACTGATTTTGATACAACAATAACTTATTCAGAGGAATTTAAGTTATTTAAATCATTTTTTGAAAAAGATACATTAAATCAAAATTCAGAAGTTCTTAAAGATATTAATGATAAAGTTGATATTTTGTCTTTTATAAAAGATGATATAGATGATAATTTAGCAAAAAATATAATAGATTACTGTAACAATATTAGTGCAAGTGATAGCAACATTGATCTTTTGGCAAATATTGCAATAAAATTAAGGCAAACCATAGGAGACTATAAATTTGAAAAACTTATAAAGAATCATATAAGTGATATTAACGATAAAATTAAAACAGATAACATAATATATGACCGTATAACTAGACCGCTAACAATAATAAATTATTATAAAATTGAAACAAATAAAAATACTAAAAAAGATAATAAATTACCAGTTTCAATAAAATTAAATAGTAAAAAAAATAAAGAGATAAATTTTTATTTTGATAATGATGAAATTTCATTAGATAATTTGCAAGAAGATATAAATAATATACATGAAAATATTAATAATAATTATGTTGATGGAAATATATCATATCTAGCTTTTGCACCATTGCAATTACAAAAAATCCAAAGAGAAAAAGAAACTAACAAAAAAATAGATATTATTTTTAAATATGATTATTCTTATGAAGAAGAATTAAAAACAATTATAGATGAAAGTTTAAAAGAAGAAAATAAAGAAAAAACATTTATTTGTGATTATGGTAGTAAAGGACACCAAACTCAAATCGTTATTTGTAATGGTAACGTGACCATATTTAATACTCTTAATTATTCTAGTCCAAAAGAAGATATTAAATATATTGGTGGAATAAAACAGATTCGAGAATTTCATACTACTAATCAAAAAGGAGTAAACTGCGTTTTGGCCTCAAAATTATTTGTAACGGCAGTAGCCCAAGAATATATTAAAAGTGGTAGAAATTTCTCTAATTTTGTGGAAGATATAAATAAATTACAAGATATTATAGAAAAAACTAAAGGTGACGATAAATTAATACAGGAATATATTAAAAAATTAACAGATAATGAATATAAAAACTATTATGAATTAATAAATATTGTTTCTAAAGCAAACGATAAATTATTAAAATTAAAAAATAATTTTTATGATGTAGATAATAAATTTGATACTCTAAGAAATAATTTCGAATTAAGAAATAAAGAAATATCGAAAAAAGAAAAAGAAATAAAACCGTCAAGCTTTGAATTCAGAATTCTAAATAACAATTTTAGAAAAATTTCGCCAAATAGTGGTTATATAAAATTGACAAAAAATAAAAATATTTCTATAGGTAAAACAAAAAAAATAAAAAAACAAAAAAAAGAACAAAAAATAAATTTAACAGAAACAACATTAAAAATAGATGATATTGAAACAATTAAAAAACCAACATATTTGTATAATATATTTATAAAACCTTTTATAAAAGATATTGATATGAAAAATAATATAGTTCTTCATATTATTAGAGATATCGAGGATAATGTACATTATGGACCAAAAATAAAAACTATAATCGAGAGAAAATTACAATATTTCGTAAAAAAAATACCAAAAGAACAGCAAAAAGCACTTGGTAAAATTTTATCAAATGAAGTAGTACAAAAACAATTTAATGAAATTGGAGAATATTCGAATATAGATTTAGGTGATATGTTATCATTATCTTTAACAATAGAAATGAGTAAAGATAATGATATTAGTAGACAATAATAAATTTGTATTAAAAAATAATTTTTACTTCTATTTATATATTTTTATTAATTTAACTTTAATTTTGCTTTTTATTGTGAAATAGTTTATCAAAAAAATTGATAAAATAACTTTTTCAGTACAAAAAAATTATAATAAATTATACTAAAATTTTGATAATATATAATGTTAAAATATATATAATTCATATACTAAAAAGTATTTTTTTATTTTTCAATTAAAAAGCAAGATTGTGGTTATATAAATTTTTTATATTAATTTTTATATTATTAAATAAAAAATCTATAAAATATTTTTCTATATTATATTTTTTGCATAAATAAAAATACAAATGGTTATTAAT
>CATOJU010000117.1 GCA_951800555.1 uncultured Rickettsiales bacterium
TATAGGAAATATATTTTTATATTGTTTTAAAATATCATCTTTTATTTTGTTTTCCAATTTATAGAAAAATGATAAAAATAGAAAAAATTTATAAAAAGAATATATATAATTTAATTTTTTATATAATTTCTATTTTTTCACAATCGTAGGTATTATCAAAAATATTATCAAAAATTGGTTTTGGTGGTTCTAAATCGTTTTCAATTCCAAATAATAAACTTTCCAAAACACCATAAATAACTAATTTAATATTACTATTAGATGAAGGAACCCTAAATTCTATTCTTCTATTATTTTTATCTTCTAAATCATACTTAGCAAAATCATTAAAAATTTTAGGTACAGGTATTCTTATACTACAAGTTCTATTATTTATACCCCAACTATTAAAAACTGGACCAGGTATTTTTCCTTTTTCATAGAACATTTTACAAAATTCAAAATCATATCTTTTTAAACAATCTTTTGAACTAATATAAAGCGGTAAAAATTTATTATTTTTTTTTAAAAGACCTGCAACACAATTTTTTAAAAGTTGACTTTCTTGTTTTTTACCATCTTTATAAATTCTTGCAAATAAATTTTCTCCATTTTTATTTAAAGTTATATTAACTTGCAATGAACTACTGATATCATAATAAAATGGGCTAACTTCAAAAGTAATTTTATAATCTTCTAAACCAATTAAAAATTCTTTAATTTTATTATAATCATTTATTAATTTTAATAGATCTAAATACGGTTTAAATTGTATTTCAAATTGATTATGTCCCCTTTCTTTTTCTATATTCAATATATCAATATCATTTTTTTTAGAAAAATTTAATATTTCATTATAAAATTTTTTAATATTTTTAACATTTTCTAAAGAATAAAATTCTATTTCTATACCTATTTTTGGATTAATATCAAGTTTTTTAAAAATATTAATATTTTCACTCAAAAGTCTATCTATATTTTTATTTATATAGAATTTAAGCGGTTTTATATTATATTTTACATTTTTTAATGGATTATAATCTTTTGATAAAATTAAAAATTCTTTTATATTTTGAAATATCTCTTTTTTATTTTTTTCTTCTGCTTCTTGATTTTTTTTATCTATATCAAGGAATTTATTACTTTCTTTTTTTATAAAAAAAACATACTGCAAACAATTTTGTAGTATGTTTTTGAATAACTTTTTTAAATATTTGATTCTATCCATTGTTTAACAGTTGCCTTCGAAGCTGCACCACTAGATATATCAATTATTTCTTTATTTTTAAAAAGAATCAAAGTAGGGATACTTCTTATATTGAAACTACTTGCTATATCTGGACATTCGTCAACATTACATTTATAAATATCAACTTTATCAAACATTTCTGTACTTAACTCTTCTATAACCGGTATTAGCATTTTGCATGGACCACACCATTCAGCCCAAAAATCAACTAATACTGGCTTTTTTGAATCAATTACATTAGCAAAATTTTCATTATTAACTGTTTGCATTTTTTTATTTAAAAATTTAATAATTTATTTTAATTAATTTTTTAATTAAATTTTATTCTCCTTCTTCTTCATCTTCATCGTCGTCGTCTTCGTCGTCATCATCGTAATCATCGTCGTCGAAGTCATCGCCTTCTGTTATTCCTAATTCTTCTAAAGATATATTATTTTCCTTAGCTGTTTTTATTATTTCTTCTTTTTCTTGTCTTAAAAGTTCTTTACATTTTTCTTTTAAAGCTTCTGCCTCTTTAAGTTTATTTTCAACTTCTTCTGGATCCATTTTATCAGAATTTGCTTCTAAATCATCTAAAATAGCTTCCATTTTCGACATAGCTGTATCAAAATTTAAATTTTCTTCCATAGTATTACGTATTTTGTTAATCACAAATACATTATAAAATATTAATTTTAAAAAATAAAGCTTTATTTAAAAAGTTCATTTGCTACTAAAATTGCCTAAAAATAAGGCAAAATAAAAATTAAGATTCATAATTCATAAAATTATTTTTTGTAAAATGTAAAAAAATAATCAAAAATTTTCAAAAAAATATTAATTTTTTAATTTTATTTTGATTTTTTTGCTAAAACTTAAAAAAAACTAAACATTTATAAATATATTGAAAAATAAACATAATTTGCATCTAATTAATATTTACTTTTATAAAAATAAGCAAGCCTTCTATATAAAAATTACAAAAATATGAATAATATTTAAATAATTTAAGGTAATAATAACCCAGACCTCGCTTTTTAACTCAAAAACTCTTAAAAAATAAAGATAGAAAGTTATATATATATCAAATATTAATATACAAAAATTAATTTAATACTATATCAAATAGTATTAAATTAAACTTAACCTCCCACTATGATTATTAACATTCGAAGATTTAATAATCAACGTATTTGTTGAAGTATATGACTTTTTTAAAAGAATTATCCCCCTTAATACATAAACAATTTTATAGAATATGTTAATAATGATATCAACATATCAAATAAAAATAAAAATGTAATTAATGTAAAAAGTGGGGGTGGGGTTATATATAATATATGTCATATTAAAGATTTAAAAAAGGAAACGAATAATAGGGATTTCCCCTATTTTTAATTTTTTCTTGACATTTAAAGAGGTTTTAATATTTTTAATATTGAAATTTCAACAGCAATTGTTGGGATAATTATTAATTTATAACAGGAGAAAACTATGTCGGAAGATAATTTATTAGAAAATGAAGAATATAAAAAATTTATAGAAGATATAAAAAAAAATAGTGATTATATTGATTTAGCGGAAAATTTTGGACCACTTTTATTTTATATTAAAAATAATGATTTAGAATCAATAAAGAAAAATGTTAAAATACCGGAAAATATAAATATAAAAGATGGAATTACAAGTAATAATATATTTCATTTTATTGCAGAATATGGAAATAAAGAAGTTTTTGACTATATGAAAGAAAAAGTTAAACTTGGTATAAACGAGGTTAATCGTGAAGGAGAAACCCCGATATTTAAAGCAGTTAAATTTAATAGAAAAGATATGGTGGAAAAATTAATGGATTCTGGGGCGAATATAAATATAAAAGATAATAATAAATATACATTACTTAATATTACTACTCTTAATGGGTATAGAGATATATTTGAAAAATTGATAAAAAAAGGATTAGAGCCAGATAGGGAAGATTTTCAAAATATTTTTGAAAAATTATCAAGTGAATCAAATTCCAAAAAGGAAAAAAAGACTTTATCAAATTTACTTGATTATATGGTTAAAAAATCAAAAAGTGCCGACATTTTATTAGAAAAAAACGAAGAAGAAGTAGCTCCTATTGATTTTGTTAAAACAAAAAAACAAAGAAAATTAATTTCAAGAGGTTGTAGTAAAAGAACAAAAAATAAAATTAGAGCAGCTAGTGTAAGAAAATCGGCTGAAGATTTAAGAGAAAAAGAAAATAGGCAAAATATAGAAAAAGAAAAAGTTAACCAAGAAGTATTATCTAATAATCTTAAAAATATTACTAATATTAATATAGATTTTCCAGAAACTAAAAACCAAGAACAATCCACTACTATATTAAGATAATAATATATTAAAACTCACTAAAAACAAAATTAGTGAGTTTTACATTCCAATATCCAAA
>CATOJU010000118.1 GCA_951800555.1 uncultured Rickettsiales bacterium
AGAAAAAGAAATAGATTATATTATTGGAATAAGAATAAAAATAAAAGAAAATAAAAAAGATTTTTCTTTCAGAGAAATTAATTATGGTACAGATTATGATAATTTAACAAATTTTTATGAAAAATTTTTTATAAAAACTAGGCGCAATACCACCTATTTTATGGCCAATATTTATAATTATCTTGAAGTAAATAATAAATTAAAATATATAGATGGTATTGAAATCGAAGATGCCGATATAGGACCAGATGATATAGAATCTTCAGCAGGAAAAAGCGAAAAAGATAATATTCAAGAATTGGATAGAATTAGGAATATTCTGGTAAATTACGAAGGTGAACGTAATGTGTTTCTAGAAAGTAAAGAATTGAGAGAAAAATATAAATTAACAAATATTAAAAATAGTTTTTTGGTAAATAAGGCTTATTTTAAATATTTAGAAGATACGATAGGTAATGAAATAGCTGAAATGTTTGATTTTTATAATTACTCTAAAGAGTTTTCAGATACTTTAGAAGAAGAAATAAAATTAGATGTTGGTCCAAAAGAATATGAAATTTATAATAATGATATTGTTGATAATAAAAATAAAGAAAAATATTCATATAGTGAACACTTAAGATTAGAAGCATATAAAAATCTTATTCCTAAAATATTCGATAAAGCTAAAGAGGATATTAAAAATAAAAAATATAATAATATTGCAGAGGCTCTTGACAATGCTATTATAACAATTAAAGGAGAACTAGAAGAACAAAATAATGTAAAAAAAACTAAAGAAGAAGAAAGAGAATTTCTTGAGAATAGGATTGCTGCTTTAAATAAAGTAATAAAAGAGAAATTAGAAAATTCAATAGAATTAAGTGATAAATTTGGTGAGGCTATTAAGGCTAATCAAATGCAAAAATGGAATGAAGAATTTGACGAAGGTAATATTGATATAGATAAAGAAATACAAATATCTCAATTACCAGAATCTGAACCAACAAACAATATACACAAAGAAGCGAAAAGAAAAAAACCAAAAAGACTACCATTATCGCCCTTTAGACCTAAAATTACACCAGTAGTATATGATGATGAAAAAATAGAAAATAAAGAAGATAATATTAAAGAATTGGATAGAATTAAGAATATTTTAGAAAATTATGAAGATGGATATAATACATTTTTAGAAAATAAAGAATTGAGAAAAAGATATAAAATAGCAGATATTAATATAGCTTATTGTAAATATTTAGAAGATACAATAGGTAATGAAATAGCTGAGATGCTTGATTTTTATAATTATTCTGATAATTTTTCAGATGCTTTAGAAGAAGAAATAAAATTAGATGTTGGTTCAAAAGAATATGAAATTTATAATAATGATATTATTAATAATAATATTGTTGATAATAAAAATAAAGAAAAATATTCATATAGCGAACACTTAAAATTAGAAGCATATAAAAATCTTATTCCTAAAATATTTGATAGAGCCAAAGAGGATATTGAAAATGAAAAATATAATAATATTACAGAAGCTCTTGACAATGCTATTATAACAATTAAAGGAGAACTAGAAGAACAAAATAATGTGAAAAAAACTAAAGAAGAAGAAAGAGAATTTCTTGAGAATAGGATTGCCGCTTTAAATAAAGTAATAAAAGAAAAATCAGAAAATTCAATAGAATTAAGTGATAAATTTGGTGAGGCTATTAAGGCTAATCAAATGCAAAAATGGAACGAAGAATTTGACCAAGATAATATTAATATAATGAATATATTTCTTAAAGCTTTTGATGATAAAAAATTTGGAGATATTAGAAATTTACTGAATTTTTGTGTTGATAAAATATGTAGCACAACATATTCAAAAGAGTTTATTGAAGATTTCTTTAAAATATTTAACACTGTTTGTAGTAATAGGCGAGAAGAATTTTCTGAAATATCTGAAAATTTTATTGATGATATAGCTAAACTAGATAATGGTAGAATTTCTATAATATCTAATTTAGTTTTTATGACACCACCATATAAAAATTATATTTTGGCAGATAAATTATTAAATAATAATGATTTAAAAAATAAAATAATTGAAAATGAAAATATAGATATTAATTATTTAATAATTCATACACTTAAAGAAAAAAATATTTATATGGCTAATGTACTAATTAAACATAGTTTTAAATTTAATATTGAAAAAGTAAAGGAAGCCGATAAAAAATTTTTAGAAATCGCAAGAGAATCAATTAAAAATTTAGCAGAAGCATATAAAATTGATGAGGAAAAATTTAACGAAATAACTTCAAGGAAAAATAAAGAAACTAATATAAAAGAAGAATTTGAAAAATTAAATGATGTGTTAAAATTGATTGAAGAAAAAATTAATAATCCTGATAAAAATGTGCAGGGTATTTAGTTAGTTTAAATGTAGATTTTTATGTTTAAATACATAAATATTAATTTAAGTAATGATTAAAAATTATTCTTTAGCACGATTTGAAGAATATTAAATAAAACAAGAAAAATATTAAATTTAAAAAATTAGTTACCAATCTATTTGGTAACTAATTAAAGTATTTAAAATTATTAATAAATATAATTTTATTAGTTGATTAAATAAATTGATTAAAATTGATTTTTTACTTGATTTATTAAAAATATAAATTACATTTTTTATGTAAAGTTTTAATAATAATTATAAATAGGAGATAAAAATGGCAAATGAAACGACAAATAAAATAACAGGTTATTTATCTGATAAAAAATTAACAGAACAAGAAGAATACTTAAATGATTGTATTGGAAAAATCAATAACAATATTGAAAGTGGAGTAATAGAAGTTAAAGGTAGGGATAAAGCTAATGAAAATGAAATAGCTTTAACAACAGATACCCATGGAGATTTAATATCATTAATGGGTGCTGCAGCAATGTGTGATGTTAAATTTAAAGAAAATGAATTTTTATATTATGATAGAAAGGAAGGTATTTATTATGAAAAAGTTGATGGTAAATACTATAAATATACCCCACCTTATACAGGAGAAAAAAAGCAAGGAGAACCAATAGATAAAATAGCAGAAGATAATAGTATAACTGTTGTTCCTATCCCAGATGTTTCAAATGCAAGAGAACTTTATCATTTAGGTGATGTATTAGATAGAGGTAAAGAAAGTTTAACTTCTTTATTACTTTGTGAGGTTTGTCCAACTATAAAATTGGCACAGGGAAATCATGAATTTGATATTGTAACAAGTTTAATGAATGGTGGCTACATAAAAGAAACAAAATCAATAGAAACAGCTTTAGCCAGAATGAAACATAGTGGCAAAATAAATACTGGCTATTATGATGGAAAAGGTGATGATGTTATAAGTTATTCTCATACCCCTTTGACAGAAGATCATGTGGTTAGATTCTTTAATTTTTTAAATTCTGCTTATATGACTGATAAATATTCAAATGAAGAATATTTGAAGGAAAATCCACCAGTAGTAAATTTTTTAGATGAGGAATTTAAAAAACAAGAAGGACATGAATATTTATGTGATAAAGTAAAAGAATTTTTAGGTAAAGAAGAAGTAAAAGAAATAATCAGTAATGAT
>CATOJU010000119.1 GCA_951800555.1 uncultured Rickettsiales bacterium
ATTAAGAATTACTAGACAATAAATTGTCAAGTAATTCTAATCTGGAATGACATAAATAATGGTAAATTAAAGAATAAAATAATCATAAACATAATTAAACCTAAAAATATTTAGATATTATTGATATTTATATATAGTTTTATGCAGAGGGTCTAATCTAAAAAACTAAAATATATATGATAGATTGTACTTTATATATATTGCATTTTTATGCAGAAGGCTCAATTTTAAACTAAAACTTGATTTTTATTTTGATCATTATCTTGTAATAGTTCTATATTATTAAATTTTTCTTCCATTTTTATTAAGATATCACTTATTTCTTTTTTTTCAAAATTATCAAGTTCCATACCAGCATTTTGTAAATTATTACCTAATTTTTCTTTTTCAATATTTTTTTCTTGTTTTTTCTCGTTGTTTTTTTCTATTTTCCCATTTGATTTTTCTTTACTTTTTTTTACTTTTTTATTATTATCAAAATTATTTTCAACAAATCTAGCATCTTTGTCGTCAATTTTATTTTCTTCTCTATAGAAATAAATTGAATTTTTTCTTTCTTTATCGGTTTCTATTTTTACACATTTCGCTTCATTCCTTCCTTGCCATTCATCAATAAATAAAATTCTTGTTTTAGTATAATATTCTTTCTGCAGTTCTTTATTATATTTACCACCCCTAAGACCTATAGGTGTAGCATCGTGCCCCACAATATTAGTAATTCCCTTAAAAGTAGATTGTTCCAATTCTTCAATAGGAATATTCTTTAATTTTTTTAATCCATTTTCATCAACTTGTAAACGATTATCATTAACTAATGTTTTTAACAAAATTTCTGATTGTCCGTTTATAACTGTATAGGTAAATAATTTATTTGATAGATCTACAAAATTTTGTATATCTTCTTCTTTTGGAGGTGTTTTATCCAATAGGCATTCTTTTCCTTCAATTTTTTTATAGGTATTTCCTGATTTTTCCAAGCCCATTATTTCTGCCAATCTATTTAATTCTTTAGTGATACTAATAAAGACATTATTATTCGAAGCAATATTTAAAAAATTTAATATATTATCTCTTAATAATGGAACATGTGAATTTATTATATTTGTACCTGGAGTATGTTGAAATAATTTAATTTCACTATTTTTAATAGCTTCAATAATAAAATCTTTGTATTTTGCATTATCATCCTTAAATGAAGTGTAACCTCCTATAGCAATATGGGCGATTTCATGATTGCCAATTAGTGTTGTATATTTATTACCTAATTGTCTTGATAGTAGAATTGAAGTAGCAAGACAGGCTAAACTATCTTTTGTTTGCTCTCCATTATGATTATCCACAAGATCACCCAATTGGGTAACTTTACCCTTAAAATCATTATTTATTATTAATTTAGGAACTTTTATATAATTTTCTTCATCATTTGGTTTTTCATAAATGGGATAGGTAAGTTTATAATCATTCTTTCTGTAATAGATATATTCTCCCTTTCCATCATCAATGATTATTCCTATCTTCACTAAATCCTGTTTTAATGCGTCAATACTTCCGTGCGTATCCGGAATAGCGTAGGTGATAATTTTATTATCCTCCGCATTATTTTCTATTATTTTAGACTTCTCTTCACTGAATGGTTTTCTGGTAGCATTAATTCTTTCCAATCTTTTTTCTACTTCCAAAGTTTTTTCAGAATTACTTTCATATTTTTTTAAGTTTTCTTCTAAATTTTCTTGTATTTTTTGTGTTTCTTGTTTCTCTTCATTAGTAAGTATTCTATCCCTATCAAAAACTCTTTCTATAGTCAACTGACTATCAAAAAAATCTACAAGATTTTTTTTATCTTCCATCGCCATTATAATTTTTCCAAGTTCTTCTTTAGTTACAGTTGTAGTTTTCCCTGCTTTATAAATTTTAATATTACCATTTTTATCATTAATTTTAATATCTTCTTTTGGCGTTAATCTAAAAACAACGAAATCCATTTTTTCATTAAATATAACATTAGATATTTTTTTATTATTAAAAACAAGACTACATATTCTATAATCTAAAGGTATGTCAAAACCATTAATTTCATTTTTACCATTACGTGTATCGAAATAAGATTTCTGTAAATTTTTTGGAATAGAATAAATAGCAGTAAAAGATTTTCCATATCTTTCTATTGCAATTTCTATATTGTTGGAAAATGAGGTAAATGAACCAGCATTTGAAGAATGTGTATCTGATACTATGTTTCCTCCTGTTTCACAATAGGTATTCACATATTTGTCAGA
Source organism: uncultured Rickettsiales bacterium (assembly GCA_951800555.1). Lineage (GTDB taxonomy): Bacteria > Pseudomonadota > Alphaproteobacteria > Rickettsiales > UBA1997 > CATOJU01. Next base: position 2,277 of record CATOJU010000119.1, read on the forward strand.
GAATGTCATATCAAAAATACTATATTTATCTCTTCCAGATTTTTCTGTTGGTTTAGACATAATTTCACTATAATTATATGAACCAAGTCCCCTATATAATGTTGATGAAGTTGAGGGTTCAAAATTTTTCTCATTACGATATATTGTATAATCATTAACCATTCTAATGCTTATAAGAGAATATAAAGCATCATTTAATTCAGTCATATTATTTGCATTACAAACAGAAGAAAGTATTAAATAGGAACCTGAAATTTCAACTCCTTTTTCTTTCATAAAATCTTTATACTTTTTACTAATTTTTCCTAAATTTTCTTTAAGTATTCTTTGTGCCTCCATTTTATGGGAATTACTTAAAATATCTGGATTAAATAAAATTCCCAATGCATATTCAATATTTTTTGTTAATTCTTCTGCTTCATCTCCAAAATATTCTTTTACAAAAGGCTCTATTCTTCTATTATAGTCTAATATAGTTCTCCTTAAAACCTCTTGACTATATTGTTTTGTCATAAAATGTATTATTTCTTTTATTTTTTTATCATCTTTACATAATGTTTGCGTAAAATTATCTTTTCTATATGATTCCAAATATACAATATAAGTATTTAATATACTAATTTCTTTTTCAATTTCTATTTCCGGTGATTTAATTAGTGATTTTATTGATTTTATAAAAGAGATGGATGAAGAAAAAGTTAAAAAAGCTAATTTATCAAATATCTTTGCGGGTGATAATTTAGAAGAGGTTATAGATGGAATATTAAAAGTATGTCCTGAAAAATTACCTCAATTTGACATTGGAAAAATATCAGAATCCAAACTATTTTCCTTAATAAAAGAGGGTAAAATAAAGCATACAAATATCTTAAAGAATTCGAATTCTCCTTTAGTTTTTTTAAAAGATCCTAATAATTTTAATATTATACAGAAAATAATAAATTATAAAAATGATAAAAAATTGTTTTCAGATAAATTGGATTATAATATCGATGTGTTAAATGAATTAACTATATTGGATATAGGACAAGTAAAAGCATTTATACAGTTTTACTGTAATTGTCAAGAACCGGTAATTCCATTTAATGAAAAGAAATTAGAAGAAGCTTTAAAAAAAATTGAAGTAAAAAGTTTATCAGAAAAATTTTATAATGAATATAATAAGGGAAATAGTGAATTAAATGCACCATTCTCAAAAGATGCAGAAGGATATTTAAAAAATAGGCAGGAAAATTTATATTTATTGATGATAAGGGAAAGAGAAAAATTAAATAAAAGATTAGAAAGAATAAAGGG
>CATOJU010000120.1 GCA_951800555.1 uncultured Rickettsiales bacterium
AAGTTTATTAAAAAAGAAAGAGAAAAAATTTTAGAAAAAATAACAAAAATTGAATTTAAAGATGGTACTTATAAAGTATATGGTGATATAAACGAAGAAGAGTTGTTAATCCTAGCGGGGGATGGTTATAAAAAAATGGATTCTTTAAAAGAAGGAGAACAAGCAGAAGTAAATGATTTAGAAGAAATTAAAAGAGAAACAAATGATTTATTGGAAAACGAAAATAATAAAAAATTTATAATAAGAGTTCAAGATTATTCAAAAAATGAAGGAGAAATTGAGAATAATAGTAAAGTCTTAACACAATTAAAGGAAGTAAAAAAAGGTTCTACATTACCAATTGCTAACTTTATAATTGAAAAGAGCAAAAAAATTGAAATATGTAGAAAAAGGGAAAATGGGGACTTAAGAGATTATTTGGAAAGCCATTTGGAAAATATAAAAAATGGAAGTATAGAAAATGAAAATAAATTGTCAATGACACAATTTATATATAGATTACTGGGAGCTGTTGAAAATATACATATAGCCAATGGTATTCATAGAGATATAAAATTAGAAAATATTTGTCTTGATAAAAATAACAATCCAAAATTTATTGATTTTAGTTTTGCTGCTACTTTATCTAATAGAGAAGATTTAGAAATAGTTGGAACTCCAATATACTTGGCACCAGAAATTTTTGAAGAACAAAAAATTATAAATCAAAAAAATGATATTTATTCTTTAGGAATTTCAATTCTTGAATTATTATTAAAAACTGATTATAAAGGTGATTTTCTTGCTTTTATTGAAAATAAAGGTAATAAAAATTTTCGTACTTTAAAACAACTTATATACTATGTTGCTACAAATAATTTAGCTGATTTTATTGAAAAAGATGATTTAGATTTAAGTGCTTTTAATATTATAGAAAATAAAGAAAATGAAGATAAAATAAATATATTAAAAGAAAAACTTATAAATATGTTAAAACATATGATACAAAACAATCCAGAAAATAGATACGATATATTTCAAGTAAAAGAAGAATTTGAAGAAATAAAAAATTTTATTATAGAAAATAATTTAGAAGAAACAAGAGAAAAAAATTTAAATATTAGTAAATTTAGAAAACATTTGGAAAAATTATTAAATAGACCAATTGAAGAAGAGAAAAATGGAGTTATATATGAAAAAGGTATAAATTCTTTTGAAGAATTAGATTCTATGTTTAAAAATACATTAATAGAAAAACAATCAGAAAAAGTTAAGAATTGTATTGAATATTTATATAATTGTATTGATGAAAATAATAATATATCTTTACCAAGTGAAGAATTTTATAATTTATTAGATGAAAATTTCAAAGAAGATAATAAAGGAAAATTAACAGTGATAGCGGAATTGGCTGAACTTAAAAAATTAAAATTAACAGTATATATAGAGAAATCTAAAAGAATTTTTAAAGAAAATGGACAAAAATTAGATGATAGAGATCAAGAAGATCTAAAAGAAATTGAGCAAATGTGTGTTAATATGAAAAAAATGACAGTAGAAAACCAAAATAATATTAATTTATTAAAACAAAATGATTTAGATATAATTGAAAAAATTGAAAAAATAAATTCTATTTTTGAAAAACCAAAAAAAACTATAGAGCATAATTTATAGTTTAATATTTCCAAAAAATATAATTTTTTTGGAAATATTAATTGCTTTTTTTAATCAAAAATTTACAATTATATAAAATTATTAAAACTTTATATGAACAATTACAGTGTATTTATATTTGAATCCTATAATTTTGATAGAAAAAATAAAATTTTGAAATTAAATTATTCCTATGATAACAAATTATTTTTTGAGGAAAAAATTGAATTTCCAAGCGGTAAAATTCTAGATGAAAATGAATTAATTTGCCTAGATAATATTTTTAAGTATTTGCATATAATAGCAGGAATTAGCTATTATAAATTATTTATACCGTATAAAATCGAAATAAAAACATTTACATTAAATAAAGAACAAGCTGATTTTTTTAATAATTTTTATTTTAAAGGATTAGGTGAATTTTCTTTTAAAAATAATATAATAGATTTAAAAGAAAGGATAAATTTTCCGTATTCTAATTCAGAAAATACAAAAGATAATGAAATTATAAATTATAAATTAAAAAATAAAGTAGTTATTCCAATAGGTGGTGGGAAAGATTCAATTGTAACATTAAATATTATAAAAAAATATTTAGCAAGTAAAAATATTTTACTATGTTCAATTGGTAAAGCTAAACCAATTGAAGAAACAATTAATTTATCTGGATATAAATCTTTTCATCCAATAAGAACAATAGCGAAAAATTTAATAGAATTAAATAAAAACTTAGACAAAACGAAAAATTATAATGGGCATATACCTATTACTGGTATTTTAGCTTTTATAATGTGTGCTGGGGCTATAATTTATGATTATGATACGGTTTTAATGTCCAATGAGAGATCGGCTAATATTGGTAATGTTGATTTTCACGGTAATATTGTAAATCATCAATGGAGTAAATCTTTTGAATTTGAAAAATCTGTAAATTATTTTTTTAAGAAATATTTATTAAATAGTTTTAACTATTTTTCGTTTTTAAGGCCTTTATCGGAAATTCATATTGCAAAAATATTTACAAGATTTAAAGAATATTTCCCAATTTTTACTAGTTGTAATAAAAATTTTAAAATAGAAAATAGATTGGATCATTGGTGTTGTAATTGTGATAAATGCAGATTTGTTTTTTTAATTTTAAGTATTTTTCTAAAAAAGGAGGAAATGATAAAAATTTTTGGTAAAAATCTTTTGGATGATAAAAATCAATTAAATGGTTATTTAGAATTATGCGGTTTAAAAGACCACAAACCATTCGAATGTGTTGGGGAAATTGAAGAAAGTGTTTATGGTATTTTAAATGTTGATAAAAGTTTTAAAAATGATTTTGTTGTAAATGAAATCAGTAAACTTTTAGAAAATAAATATTCTATTGATGAAATTAAAAATATAGGTCAAAAGTTATTTACTCCTGAAAAGAAGAATAATCTTTTAAATAGTCAATTTTGGGAATATTTGAAAAAAAATGTTTAGTATTTAGATACTACCAACTTTTTATTTTTTATTTTTGATAAATTTATTGTTTTCTTGATTTTACAATATTTATGTCATTCCAAATTAGATTTTCTTGTAAGTATGTTTATTTTGTTAATTTTCCATTATTTATGTCATTCCAGATTAGAATTTCTTAATAAACTTGTTTATTTAGAAATTCTTAATGTGGAATCTAGTAATAAATTACTTTAATAAAAAAAAGAATATTAGTAATTTTTCTATATTTTATGATATAAAAAACCTATAAAATACTTTTTTATATTTAACATCTTTTTATATTTCTGGATTCCATATTAAGAATTACTAGACAATAAATTGTCAAGTAATTCTAATCTGGAATGACATAAATAATGGTAAATTAAAGAATAAAATAATCATAAACATAATTAAACCTAAAAATATTTAGATATTATTGATAT
>CATOJU010000121.1 GCA_951800555.1 uncultured Rickettsiales bacterium
ATTATAATGTTTATAATTACATACATTTAATTGTTATATATACAATAAATAATTTAAAATAATAGTATCCAAAAATTTATATGCAAAATTTCTTGAATTTAATAATATTAATATTAATATAAATCTAGTTTTACAATAAAATATTTTTAATTAAAATTTTAATAAAATTAAAAAGGAAAATTATGGAAAAAGAAAAATTAATATTCAACGAAGATATAGAAAATTACAATAGCTATGATAAATATGCAATTTGTGTTGATATAAAAAAAAATAATAAAAATGCAAAAATTACATTAACATCTATACCGGTGAATAATGTTATTGATATAAAAAATATACATAAAAATATAGATTTATATAAAATATTTTTAGAAATTGTAGATCCAGATATATTAATAAATGAAAAAGAAGCTGAAAAAAATGGAATGGAATATGACGCCTATAAATATGATTATATATTTAAACCAAATCAATATAGAGATTATATTGATTTTATGTATTATATTTATAACGAAGAACAATCAAATAGAAATCTTGTAAAAATGGAAAGTATAAATGTTTTATCTGGTTTAATAAATATAAATAAAGATGAATACAATCTTTTAAAAATAACTGATTCTATAGAATTTGAAATTCCACTAAGAGAATTTGATGAAAATGATTATGAAAGAATCGAATACGCTGTACAAAAAGGTTATTATTTTATAGCTAGAGCAATAATTTTAAATAATGTAAGATACCGTTACTATTTCAATCAAGCATTGCACGAAACTATGTTAAAATCTTTAATTGATAATAATAATAAAAAAGGAATAATAAAGATTCTTAATAAAATAGGATCCGAAAAAGAAATTACGAATGAGAATGGTTATAATTTATTACATTATGCTATAGAGAGTGGTAATATTGAAATGACTAATTTTTTACTTAATTTAAAAAACAAATATTTAGGTATAAACCAAAAAATAAAAAAAATAAATTCTAAAAAATATAATTATTCCCCACTTATGCTCGCAATTGAAAGTGAAAATTATGATATGACTAAATTTTTAATTGATATGGGTGCAAAAATTAATTATTATTATCCGCATAAAATAAATGGTAATATATTATATAAAAGTCCAATTTATTGTGCTATACAAAAAGAGAATTTAGATATAATTAGTCTTCTTTTTAATAGTGGAATGGATCCAAATAAAATAGATAAATTACAATTTTCTCCACTTTTATACGCAGCATTATACGGTAAAATAAAAGTAATAAAATTTCTTTGTGCATTAAATTGTATAGACAAAAAAATAATACTTAATAGTGATCGTTATATTGAAAAAATGGGTTATACAGCTTTACATTTCGCCGCCGAAGGAGGAAATAAAGATATAGTAAATATATTACTTTTAAATGATTTATTCGTAGACGTTGAAGATAGTTTATATCAAACTCCACTTATTATTGCCGCTAAAAACAATAAATATGAAGTAGTTGAATTACTAATTAAAAATTACGCTAATCCAAACATTATAGATTTAAATAATGCAACCCCGTTATTTTATGCGATTCAAAATAAAAATAAAAATATCATAAAAATTTTAGTTGAAAAAGGTGCTATATTTAATCTAGAAATTGAAAGGGATTATAAATTAATAAAATTAAATTTATTTATAAATGCAGTAAAAAATAAAGATAAAGAAATAATAAATTTTTTATTAACAAATTTTAGTGATAAAATAGAAATAAATGCAAAAAATGATAGTGGAAAAACGGCATTAACTGAAGCAATTTGTAATAAAGATATTGAATTAGCTAAAAGTTTAATTATTGATTATAAAGCAAATATTAATGATATTGATATAAAAGAAGCTAAAAAAATAAATAAAAAAGAATTTATTGAATTACTTAAAAATTATAAAAAAAGACAAGAGATAAATTCTCTTAATATAAAATAATATTATTAGTTATAATTTTTTTAAATTAAAATATTTTATATTTTTTTTAATATTCAATAGATTTCCTGCGTAAAAATTATAAAAAAATTTTTTATGTTTTTTAACATAAAAAAATATCTTAGTATGTTTTTGTAATAACATATTTTATATAAATTTATAAATAATAATTATAAATTTATTCTTTACTATCGACCTGAAAAGTACGGAATATTTATTTAGAATAAAAAACTTTAAAAATAACGTTACTAAGCTAACTATTAAAAATATAAAATTTACAAAAACTACTCACTAATTTAGTTAGTGAGTAATCTTAATTAAATATATAATAAAATATGTATAATAAAATATAATTACAAATTTAATTTAATAAATTAAGCTGTAATTACATTTATAAATACTCTTTGTTTAGGACCTTTTTTTACAAATTCTACAAGACCATCAACAGTTGCAAAAATTGTATGATCTTTTCCAAGTCCAACATTCGTACCTGGATGCCATTTTGTACCTCTTTGACGACATATAATATTGCCAGCTATAACTTTTTGGCCTGCATATTTTTTAATTCCTAATCGTCTTCCTTCTGAATCTCGTCCATTCCTTGAACTTCCACCCGCTTTATGATGAGCCATTTTATTCTCCTGTAATTATTAAGCTTTAATTTTTAAAATTTTTAATTCAGTTTTTTGCTGTCTATGACCATTTTTTCTTTTAGAATTATGTCTTCTTCTTTTTTTGAAAATTATAACTTTGTCATCTTTAAAGTGTTTTACCACTTCAGCTTCAACTTTTACACTCTTAATATTTGGTTTTCCAATTAAGGTTTCACCATCATCATTTTGAAGAAGTAAAATATTATCTAATATAATAGTATCTCCTTCTTTTGCATCTATTTTTTCAACTTGTATAGTATTTCCTTCGGACACTCTATATTGTTTACTTCCTGTTTCTAATATTACAAACATAATAACCATATGATAAACTTTTTAATAAAAATTGTAACTAATTTCTTGCTAAGGGAAAAGCCACATATATAGTATATAAATATTAATATTAATTGTCAATAAAAAAAAATGTTTTTAATAATATATTTATCAATAGTTTGTTATTCTATTATACATATTTTTTTATTTTTTAAAATTATAGATTTTTAATATTTAATCTATTAACGCCTCCCCGCAAAGCGGGGAGGCGCCGCATATTTTTAGAACATTATTTTATTTTTTATTTTTTTTAATAAAAATGGAATATTGTTTAAATCATTATTTAATAAATCTTCTAAATAAAAAACTTTTTCCATAAAAAAATAGATATTAAAAAAATTGAAATAGGTTAAAATATATAAAAATTTTAAAGAATCAAAAAAATAGAAATGGTGCACCCACAGGGATTCGAACCCTGAACCGTCTGATTCGAAGTCAGATACTCTATCCAGTTAAGCTATAGGTGCCTATTAATATAATATTATAATAAAAATAAAAAACAAGAATTTTTAAAAAAATATACAACTTAAAAAAATACTAATAATCTTAAAAAGTAATTCCTATAATTAAGTTGAATAAATTTAATCTATGTACATTATGTTTAAAACAA
>CATOJU010000122.1 GCA_951800555.1 uncultured Rickettsiales bacterium
GTTTTTCCAACACTTCCAGTTATGCCTATAACATTACCTTTAAGTCTTGCTCTTGAAAAAATTGCAAGTTTTTCAAAAGCTTTCATTGTATTTTTTACTAATATTATTTTTGAGTTTTGTTTTATAGTAGAGAAGATTTAATTAAAGCATTAGGAGAAGAATTAATTTATATTGATAAAAAATATAATTTTAATATAGACAATGTTGTTTTTGATAATAGAGAGGCAACAGAGAATTCTTTATTTATTGCTAGAAAAGGAGAAAATACGGATGGTCATAATTTTATAAAAGCTACTTTGGAAAATAATAATTCTGTAGTAATTTTAGCCGAGTATATTCCTGATGACATAAAACAAAACTCAAAAATAATATTAGTAAAAAATACAATGAAAGCTTTTGAAAAACTTGCAATTTTTTCAAGAGCAAGACTTAAAGGTAATGTTATAGGCATAACTGGAAGTGTTGGAAAAACATCTACGAAAGATGCTTTTTATCATTGTTTTTCTACTTTAGGTAAAAGTTTTTGTAATCAGCAAAGTTTCAATAATTATAGTGGAATTTTAACAACACTTTCCAACACTCCTAAAGATACAGAATATTGTATTTATGAAATGGGAATGAATACCTACGGAGAAATGGATATAGCTAAAAAATTAGTAAAACCAGAAATAGCCGTAATCCTTAATGTAAAGCCTGCACATTTGGGCAATTTTAAAAATGAAGAAGAAATAGCAATAGAAAAATCAAAAATAATAGATAAAGATAATACAAAAGCTGTAATTTTAAATTTAGATAATAAATGGTTTGATTTTCTTAAAAAACAAGCTGAAAATTGTGGTATAAAAAATATTATTACTTTTGGAATTGATGAAAAAGCTGATATAGTACTTAAAAAACATATAATTGAAAATAATATAGCAAAAGTTCAATATACAGTCAAAAATAAAATATATAATTGCAATTTAAACAATTTAGATTATAATATAGCCTATAATTGTATGACAATTATAGCAACTGCCCTATATCTAAAAATAGATATAAATAAAATTTTAGAAAGTTTTTCAACTATAGAAAGTACAAGAGGAAGAAATAATATAGAATATACAAATTATGAATTTAATGGAAAAAATATAAATTTAACCTTAATAAATGGTTCCTATAATGCTGTTGCCCCAGAAACATTTATAACTGGGCTTAATTTGATGGATAATATTTTTAAACAAGGTAAAAATAATAGAAAAATTTGCATATGGGGAGATATGCTTGAATGTGGAGAAAAAGCCGCAGAATTCCATTTATCATTAAAAAAATATATTTTAAATAATAAAATTGATTTGCTGGTAACAATTGGTGAAAGTATGAAATTACTTAATAATTCTTTAAAAGATGAAAATATACGAACACTCCATTTTGGAGATATAGACGATTTGATTAATAATATTAAGGAGATTTTAAATGACAAAGATTTGGTTTTTATAAAAAGTTCGAAAGGAATTAAGACTTATAAAATTTTAAACTATTTAGTCAAAAATAAAATGAAAAGATTTATATAGTAAAAATAAATATAAAAAAATTTAATTTTTTTATATAAAATCGCTTGACTTTTAAAAAGAAATGTTTTATATTTTCTTTGAAAGACAAAAATAGTGTTTGTTTTTTATTTTTTTCCTTTATTTTTTTAAAAAGACCTGTAGTTGTACAGGTCATTTTTTTATAATTTATATATATAATAAATTATAAAATTGATTATTCAAATTAAATAAAGAATGTATCGCTTTTTAGGAATCTTCCGTTTAATTTTTTATGCAGGATGTTTGATAAAAATAAAAACAATTTATAATAATTTATTTTTCAATATTCAACGAAGCTATTATATTTTTATATTCGTCGCCATATTTATCATACTTTATACAATTTTCTTCATCTGCTACCATTGGATTTAATAATATAGTAACGTTATTTTCTTTGTCTTCTTCTAATTCAATTTCATTTATAGCACTATTAATTGCATCTTTTAAATTATTGAATCTAAATATTTTTTTATTATCAATAATATCTTCTTCAACTAAATTTAATTGATCAACTAAATAGACTTTTTTAACATTTTTTCTATTGTTTTGTTCTTTTTTATCAAAACCACCATTAATTTTACTTTCATCAATTATAATAATCAAATATATATTATCATAGGATTCGAAAGGAGATTTTAATATTGAATTATTATTAGCTGCTATATTATTAATAAATTTAATATTATTATATTGTTCAACATATTCCAGACAATTTTTTATACCATTAAAAGAACTTAAAGCATCTAAAATAACATCATTTTCAACACCACAAATTTTAGTAATCATAAAAGCAGATAATAATGATAATCTATTTATATAGCTTGCAAAATAATCGTTTTCTTTCAAATCATAGGATAGATTATCATTGCCATAATAGTTATATATCACATTATTTATATATGATATACCATCATTTAACATTTTAGAGGCAGAAATAGGGATTATTTTACACTTTAAATTATCATCCTCAATAAATTCAGTATAAAATTTTTTTATATATTTATTATCTATATTCATAAAAATAATAGTAGATTCATTTTGTAAAGAAATCAAATTTTTTCTTTGTTTTAATAATTTTTTATTTTCCCATACATCTTCACTTATATCTAGAATTGCCAAAGCATCAAATTTAAAGTTTTTTAAAAAATTTACCCTATAATTAGAAATACCACTATAGCAAATAATATTATCAAAATTTACAATTGTTGAACTATTATTTTTTTCTTCAGTTTTTTCTATAATATCATTAAAAGTTCCTTCTATATTAATAGATTTAATATTAGAATATTTAAAAATATTTTGCATTATAGTAGTTACTATAAAATCATAATCTGGCGCAAATAATGCTATATATTTATTATCTGGGTATAATTCAAAAATAAACTCTATATCCAAAAATACTTTTTCTTTAACTTTTTCTAATCTAAAAAGTAATGTTTTTGAATCATTATTATTAGAAATTATATCTTTACTTAAAATAATATAGTCAATATTATTGAAATCACATTGATTTATATCAAGTAAATTTATAAATTCATTCAAATTAAAATCATTTTTCCTATCATTAATAATTTTATTATCAAAATCCCATAGAAAAGTTTTTATTTCTTTTTTTGCAAAAATATTAGCTAAAGACATATTTACGTTATTGATTCCTAAAATAAATATGCCGTTTTTACAATCTTCCAATTTTTTATTTAACATTTTAAAATTACAAATTATTAATAAATTTATTTAATTCATCATATGAATTAAATTTAACATTAAAAGTATAATTT
>CATOJU010000123.1 GCA_951800555.1 uncultured Rickettsiales bacterium
AAGTTTTGATGATAAAATATTAAAAGACTAAAAATAAAAATCAAATTATATACTTTCTAAAAAAATAAGAGGTTAGAAAAATATATTAATATTTATAAATACAATATAATTAATAACGGTAGGTGTAATGTTATTAAATAAAATCTACTATTGACAAATATTTTAATAATCATTACTATATTAGTATAAATTTTATAAAATATATATTATATAAATTATAATAATAATGTTAAAAATGCAAAAATAAGGACAATTTATGAAATTTAGACGTGCCATAGGGGCAATAATTTTAGATAAAAATAACAATATTGTTTCTTTTCAAAGGACGGATTTCCCCGATAACTGGCAAGAACCAGAAGGTGGAATAGATGAAAATGAAACTGCTATTGAAGCTTTATTTAGAGAACTATACGAAGAAATAAATATTGACAAAGATGACTTTGAAATAATTAATGAGACAAAGCAGTTTATACAGTATTTATTTCCAAATGGAGAAAAATTTGGCTATGATGGGCAAGAAAAAAAATTTTTTCTAGTAAGATTAAATAAAGATAAAATTTTTAAATTTGATAATACAGAAGAAATAGAATTTTTAAATTATAAAAATATGTCGGCCAATGAGCTTTTAAATTCCGTGCCAAAATTTAAAAAACAAATGTATGAAACAGTTTTAAAAGAATTTAAATTATTAAAATAATTTGTTAAAAAACATAATAAAATTCATTAAATAATTATTAATAATAATAAATTACAATAATAATAACAATTTTTTGACAATGTTACCAAATTAAAGTAATTATTAAATATTAATTTATGTATTACTAATAATTTTATGAAAGAAAAAAATATTGAAGCAAAGTATTATATTTTATTATTTTCAATTGTAAATTTTTTACTTTTTGAATATGGATTTTTTATACAGGTAATAAAACAAAACAAAAATCATTTTGTTTTTGGTACTATAATTTTTATACTTGGTTTTTTGCTAGTTCATTTTATAAGTCTAATACTTTTGTCATCAAAAAAAATTGTAAAATTTTTTACTTTTTTGCTATTTTTAATTAATGCTAGTGCATTATATTTTATGAATACTTATAAAATATCATTAAATACTGGTATGATGACAAATCTACTTGAAACAAATTTTAGCGAAATGATTGAGTTTATAAATGTAAAATTATTTATTTATATCCTAGTGTTTGGGTTTATTCCAGCTTTTATTTTTATAAAATGTTCTAAAGTAGAGTATGATAAAAAACAGTATTTATCTATATTAAGACAAATATTATTTATATTATTTATTACAGTAATTTTTGCAAGTACTAGTATTATTTACCCTAAATACTTTTACGCCTTAAGGAAAAATAAACCTGTAATTGGGCACTTAATTCCTGCAAATTATATAGGATCCGGTATAAAGGTTTTAAGAACAAAATTAAAAGGTATATTTTTTAAAATAAAAATTAAAAAAATTACAGATGGAGTTGAAGTTGGTAATCTAGATTTTAATGATAAAAAAAATTTGGTTGTCTTTGTAATTGGCGAATCTGCGAGAGCTGATAGTTTTTCTTTAAATGGTTATGATAGGAATACTAATAAATTTTTAGAAAATGAAGATATAATAAATTTTAATAATTTTTATTCTTGTGGTACAGCTACTTTTATTAGTGTACCGTGTATTTTTTCACATTTTGATAGAAAAAATTTTTCTATAAGTAAATTTAAAAAATATGAAAATATTCTAGATATTTTTAAAATTGCTGGGTTTGACATATATTGGAAAAGCAATAATGGTAATTGTAAAGATATATGTTATAGGGTAAATTTTTCATATATGACTAATAGTGAAAATCAGCCATATGATGGAAATTTTATTAATTATGTCGATAAAAAATTAAAAACATTAGATAATAAAAATAATTTTTTGATTTTACATACAAGAGGTAATCATGGACCTTTATATTTTAATAGGTATCCACAAGAGTTTGAAGTTTTTAAACCTGTTTGTAAAAATAAAAATATAGATGAATGTAAATATGAAGAACTTGTAAATGCCTATGATAATGGTATTTATTATACAAGTTATGTATTAGCTCAAATAATAGATACTTTAAAGAAAAATAACGATAAATTTAATTCAATTTTATTTTATGTTTCTGATCATGGAGAATCATTGGGGGAAAATAACCAATTTATGCACGGATTACCATATAATAATGCCAATAATTTTCAAAAACATATACCATTTTTTATTTGGATATCTGAAAATTTTGAAAGTTATTTAAAAGTAAATAAACAATGTTTAAAGAAAAAAAGTAATTTTAATTTATCCCATGATTATATTTTTCATTCGCTTTTGGGTATTTTTAATATTAAAACAGATTTATATAATAAAAATTTAGATATATTTAATGATTGTAGGCTATAATATGTGTATATTATTTTAACTGATATGTTAATATCGTAGTAGGAAGTTATTTTTATATAAATTTAATTTATTTAGCTTCCTATCTTTATTTTTCAAGAGTTTTTTGAGTTAAAAAGCGAGAGTGGGGTTATTTTATTAACCAAAAAAGACTAAGATTAAATTTTTACGTATGATGTCTATATATTATTAATTATGCTAAAAAAATAATATTAATATTATTTTTTAATAATATAAAAGTCATAATAATGCATAATTGTTTAAATATTTTATTTTTTAATATAATATTATAATATATATTATATTGGAGAAACTATATTTAGAGAATATATGCGAAAATTAAATATTATTTTATTATGTTTATCAATTACTATTACAAATGTTTTTGCTTCTGCGTCGAGTTATCAAGAAAAAATAAAAAAGCAAGCAAGATCATGTTTTGTGACGATATCAAAAAATAGAAATAAAATGCCTAAGGAGGATATAGAAGCTTTTGAAAATTTTTTGAAAGAAAGATTAAATAGAGATCAGTTAACTAGAGATATTATTCAAGAAACTTATATAGAAGAAATAAATAGATTATTTGATAATAATCCATTACCAGAAGGAGTTATTAATGTTGAGTTGGAAAATTTAAGAATTTCAGGTAAAAAACTGAATTTAGATGAAAACGTATCATATTTTTCTTTCAAAAATTGTAATCTTTTATAGTAAACATTCTTTTATAAAAAATAAAACCCTTTAATTGGAAGTAGAATATAAGCCGAATTCTGTATTTGATAATCATTAATCTAGAATTATAATTACTTATAATTTCAAGCTACCTACCATGATGTTTTTGTGTGAAGAATGCACATTGTAAATAAAT
>CATOJU010000124.1 GCA_951800555.1 uncultured Rickettsiales bacterium
AGTTATTTAAAATAGTTAAAATAAACAGTACCAAAAAATAGAGTATGGTGGTGTTTTTTGTAATAAGTTTTTTTAACTATTAATAATTTTTATCTTGACTTTTTTAAATAAATGTAATACAATGTATTTATTAAAATAATACTTTTTATGTGAAGCGAATAGAATGGAACGAAGAAAAAAATAAACTTTTGAAAGAAACTAGAAAGATTGATTTTGAAATGTTTATAGAAGATATAAAAAATAAAAATTATGAAATAATTGATAATAAAAATTATTCAAATCAGAAGATTTTTGTTATTATAAAATACAATTATCCCTATTGTATTCCATATGTTGAAGATGAAGAAAAGATTTTTTTAAAAACTATTTACCCTAATAGAAAACTAAAAAAGGAGTTAAAAAATGAGTTATAATGAATATACAGAACAAGAAAAAGAATTTTTGAAGATAAATCAAAATTATTTTGAACCTTTGGATGATGAAGAAAAAAAATTTATAGAAGATTTGAATAATAATGTTTATGATAAAAAAAGAAAGCCAACAGAGAAAGAGACTAAAAAATATTCTGAAATGGCTAGGAATACTTTGAATATTTTAAAAGATAAACAGAATAAATTAATAACTTTAAGAGTTAATGAAAATATAATTAATGAAATAAAAAATCAGGCATCTAATTATGGTTTAGGTTATCAGACTTATATAAACATATTTTTATATCAATTGGCAAATGGTAAATTTAAGTTAAATTTTAGTTATAATTAATGTTTCTTAATTTATTAATTCTATATTTTAGTATATATTTATAATATAAATATATATTATAATTTTTTATATCTTTAAATTATAATTAATTAAAAAATTTAATTAATTGTTTTGTATTTTTTATTAATTTTTTTGTTGATTTTTTTCTAATTTTCCAAAAGTCTAATAATGTATATTATGGTAATAATACGACATTAAAAAGTAGTTGTAATAGTGGGTACTTTAAGGCGGGAACTGAAATAAAATATACCTGCAATAATGGTACTTGGACTAATAGTGGCAGTTGTATAAAAGTATGTAGTGGAGGTTCTACTAATACGGTAGCTAATAGTAGTATAGTAAGTGGTAGTGGTAATATGTATGATTCTACTGGTAATAAAGTAAATTTTAATAAGAATAGTTTAAGTGGCTATTATTATGCCAATGGTTATACTATACAAGGTAGTTGTAATAGTGGGTATACTAAGGTTGGAGATGTGAAATATACCTGTAATAATGGTAGTTGGAATAGTAGTGGTAAATGTAAACCTAAAGTTACAGTAGAATATTTTAGTCCATATAACAATGTTGTTAAATCAAAAGAATTTACCATAGGAGAAACTGTAAATTGTAATAATACTACTTTTGGGGATCCAGATAACAGTGGAACTAAAAAATTATGCAGAATAAATGGTTATATAGTTGCCTATGAAGACCAATCCTTTACTGCCTATAAACCGACAGAGAATAATAAGTCTTTTTGTCATGGTAGTTATATACCAAGGGATTTGGTAAATAATGTAGATGCAGAGATTAATACTATGAACCATTTAATAAGATATTATAAAAATAATAGTGAATATATTATTAACAAAAGTACCTATAAAAATAATATTTATAATAATAATAGTGATATAAAATATTCATCCAGTAGTGGATATACTTTTAAATCAGAAGTATCATTAAAATGTGTAAATGGTAAATGGATTAATAGTGGATATATTGAAGATTGTACTTCTTATATTACCGTACCAATAGGAGTATCAGTTGTAACTTTGGAGGTGTGGGGTGGAGAAGGTAGAGAAGGACGGTATTGGTATATGACTTTTGAGGAAATGGAAGAAATTAAGGGTGGTAAAGGTGGATATAGTAAAGGTAAATATAAAATAACAAGTGATGTTGATAAACTATATATTAAAAGATATGGAAACAATATAGGTGGATATACAACATATATAACAAAAAATATAGAAGGTGATTTAACAGATGATAATGTTCGTAATAATACTTTAATAGTGGCTGGTGGAGGCGGACAAGGTGGCGGAGATTCCGATAGAATAGGCGGTGACGGTGGTGGATTAATAGGTAGTGATGGTAAAGGTAAAAATCCTGGAATAGGTGGAAGTCAAGTAGAAGGAGGACGACCAGGTACTAACTATTATTCTTCTGATCAGTATGGTAGTAAAGGTAATGGTGGCTATTATAATAGTTATAAATCAGCAGGTGATGGTGGTAATGGTTGGTATGGCGGTGGAGCTGGTGGCAGAAAAAAAATTGGTAATAGCAACAACGATTTTAAAATCTATATTTATGGAGCTGGAGGTGGTGGCTCTGGATATTTAAGTAGTGAATTGTTTGATGCTGTAAGTATTACTGGTGGCAATGAGACTGGCGAACCAAGAGCTAAAATTAGTTGGTAAAAATAATAATAAAAATAATTTATACTTTTTTTACTTGCTTTTTATCTAAAATGAATATATTATAAAGTATATATTTGTAGTATAAAATCATTTTATGATAATAAGTAAAACAATAGAATTTGAAACATGCTGATCTAAATTAAAAGAAAAAACCGCAACAATAGAAATAGAAGGTACAATTTCTAGAATAGAAGTTGAAAATAATTAAGGGTATTATAGATCATTAAAGGGTGGATTATTTGAATTAAAAATTGATATTGGACAAGGATATAGAGTATATTTTACTTTTGAAGGAGATAAAATTATAATTTTGTTATGTGGTGGAGATAAATCATCACAACAAAAGGATATTGATAAAGCAAGAAGATTAAAAAATTTATTAATAAATATGGAGTAAAAAATGTTAGAACTTTCTAAATTTGATATGATTGATTATTTAAAAACAAATGAAGATATTATTTATTATTTGGAGGCTGTATTGAGACAAAAAAGTCCAAAACTTTTTATAGCAGCAATGAATAATATAAAAAAGGCGCGAAAAATTAATAATATTCCAGAAATGGATTTAAAAATTGATAAAAAAAGTGAAGTAAATCCTATTGTTTTTGAAATATTAAATACATTTAAAACTATTAATGAAATTGGAGTAAAGACTGCTTTTACTTCTGAATTTGAATAAAATTTGATAAATTATGCTAAAAAACTAAATTTATCTAAATTATTATAATATTAACTAGAAAAATTATAATTTTGTTATATATTTTTTATAATTAAAATTTTTTTGATTTTAATTATATTTTGTGAATTGTTTTTTTTAAAACGATTAAACTTTTCTAATTTTCCAAA
>CATOJU010000125.1 GCA_951800555.1 uncultured Rickettsiales bacterium
AATTGAAAATATTGAATGGTTTGGGCTTTTGAGCCCTATATAAAAATCCTATTTACCCAAAATTTGAATGAAATAGCCCAGAAATTGAATGGTAGAACGATTATTTTAAATTGAAAAAAATAATATTATTTTAATTACGCAATTTTAAATTTATATTTTTTTTTAATTACGCAATCTACGAACAACGCAATCAAATAGAGTATCAGAAGTTGTCGCCTATGGCTAAGCCGAGATAGCTGTAGGCGACAACTTAATCAGATATAGTATCAGAATCAGAAATAACCTCAGCAACAGCCACAGCTACCGCATCAGCAACATCCTCAGCTACCGCATCAGATACAGCATCAGCTATCGCATCAGCATCATCCTCAGCAACCGCATCAGCAACATCCTCAGCTACAGCCTCAGCAATATCCTCAGCAACATCCTCAGCAACATCCTCAGCTATCACATCAGATACAGCCCCAGCTACCGCATCAGCTATCGCATCAGCAACATCCTCAGCTACAGCCTCAGCTACAGCCATCTTCCCAGCCACCATCTTCTCAGTCACAATCTTCCCAATCACAATCATCTTGCCAGTCACAAACATCTTCCCAATCGCAATCATCTTCCCAAAAAATATCTTTTTTAGATAATAATTATTTTCTAATTCAGACACAAAAAAAGCATTTAAATGAAATTTACTTAAATATACATACAAAAACAAGCAATTTATTTGAAAAGTTATTTTTTACGACTCATTTTGGTTGGTACAAAATTTCATCAATATTACTTTTTCTAATTCAAACCAATAATACGTTTAAAATCTTCAGTATTTTAATTTTAGCATTATTTAATGTCATGGAATCTTCAGAATTCTTGTTTTTACATTATTTAGTGTCACAAAATCTTCAGAATTATTCGGAATATTGATTTTAATATTTCATCAAAAAATGTACATAAAATGCTCAATCTTATGATAAATAACTTTGTTTTATACTCAATTTCAATGTAAAAATATTTTTTAACGAATCATCTCAAATATCTTCAGATCAATTAGATGATTTTTCTATTTGTTACTTTAAACAATTTTCGCAATCATACTAATATCAAATATGATTTGGTCATGCTTCTAATTGCTTCCCATTTTTAAAATTTTTGCAAATAATTATAGGGATAAATTTAAATCCAGCAATTTTCATGATAGTGAATTATGTTATATTTCGAATTAGTTTATATTATCGTTTACCTTTTTTTCAAATACTGTTGATATATAAAGTTGATATTTTGAATGGACAAGATGAGCGAACCTTAATTAATGATTCAATGAAATACTCAGATATCAACTAAGATTATTTGATACTTATTAATTCTCAATCTTTATTTTTTTTAAAAAATATTACAAATATTAAATTTTTACCATCTTATTTTTTTTAGATATTTTTGTATTTTAAAGACATTAGGTTATAGATAATATTATATATAGTTAATAAAAGATATCTTCTTTTGTTTTAATAATCAAAAAGCTTGAAAAAGTAAAAAAAAAAACCTTAATGTAAATCAAACTTGAGATTCTTTATTTTGATATGACTCAACATAAACTTATAAGCTACCAAAATGGTAATAATAGGAAAAAAAAAAGTTATATTGAAATTTAACTTATAAAATTTTGTTTTTTAATTTTTGATAAGAGTATTTAATATATATATACCGGTTAGTGAACGATATTTCCCATTTCACCTTTTGAATTTGAGGGGAAAATGATCACCTATTCAATTTTCTTCTCAATTTTTTCATATCATATCACCATTTTTTAAAAAATTGAATTAAAACTTTTTTTACAGGCGATATTAAAGCTTAATATTTTAATATGTTTTAGACCGACAGCATATTTATGTCAAATATCTAGTCATATCGAGTTTTGATGTGAAGTACACAATTAATAATGAGTTTAATTTAATCATTGTCTTGAGCAATTCACAAACAACTTGATCAATTGCATGTTAAAACATGCTCCCTTTTATAAATAGACATTTATTTTCTAATAAACCTAATATTTGGAAAAAAATGATGTGAAAGATAAAAATAAAAATACAAAAAATGTATTTTTAGAGATTTCTAGTTAATTTTAAAAGTTGTTCAATTGATATGCTCATAACTGCCTCTTGTAATATATATATTTGCATTTTGGATTCTATCACTTCACTAGAGGTGTGATATCAAATTGCATTACTTCACTTTTTCCAATTTTTTTTGTGTTTAAAATATTTTATTCTTCCATATTATGCTCATTTATTAATAAGATGATATGAAATATTAAGGTTCCAAATTAAAATTTTATGAAAATTCTCTAATTATGCTTTTTCATCCTAGAAATACTAGAAATAAATGAATATATATATAAATAATTATTGGTATATAATTATTTTTGCATCAAAACCCATGATATTGCCAAAACATTCATAACATTTATCTATATATTAAACTCCTAAAAAATTTATTAAAATTTAAAGTGAACAATAAAAACTATAAAATAGATAAAAGAAAAAAAGAAAGAAAAACAGGAAAGAAGAAGTATAAAAAGAATTTTTAATTATTTCTCAAATTAAATTTAAAAAAAATGACGCTTTTTGGTATAAGCATAAATAAACCAAATAATAAAATTGAGTTTTTTTGTTTGGAGCTGGTGTAAAGCATTTCAAAGAGGAGAAAAAAATAAAAAAATAAAAAAAAATAAAAAAAAAAGTGAGAATGAAAAATCATAGGCTGGTGGATAACATTGGATAAATCAATGAGTAAAAATGCATGAACTTAGTGGTTTGGTTGTCTGATTGAAGAAAAGATTTTGTAATCGAAATTTTCGGTAAAAATGGTAAGAGAGTCAGCAGTATGAAATTTTGAGGTGTGAAAAACTTGTGATTTTGTGGCTCTGAATCATAGGAATTCTGAAGAATAAGTGGATTGAGTTATGAGAATTGCTGGTTATCGAAAGCTTTTGATTGACAATTGGCGTAGCGTCAGTTATAGTCAATCAATCAAAAGCTTTTGTTTAAAAAAAACAGGTAGTCAGTTATTTAGAGATCATGAAAATAAGGTCCTAGTGAACTCAGAATTGATAGATTTAAGTTATTTCCTAGAAAAACAATGGACCTTTGATTAACCGCTTTTTGTAAAGTAATCAAATTTCCCACTTTTTCAATTTATAATGTTATA
>CATOJU010000126.1 GCA_951800555.1 uncultured Rickettsiales bacterium
CAGATGGTATTTTATATCTCATTAAATATTATCCTGATATAACAGATAAACAAATTAGAAGATTAATTAATACTACTACTCCTATGATAGAATCCATTAGAAATAAAACCCATTGGAATATTAAGGAGATAAAACCAAGAGACCCTGTTAGTTTAGGTCTCTGTAGTCAATCTCAATTTAATGCTGTTATAGAAGAGGTAAAGGGGTAGTGAGATAATTTTATTAATAATATTAGGAGAAGCTAATGGAAAATGAAACACTTAGAGAAGATAAAACTATAGTTTTTAGTCCTGAAATGGCAGGATTAAAAGGAGATTTTATGTCTTCAATTTTTACAATTATTTTAGGAATTATAGCCTATTTTATAGGGCCAAGAATCATTATAGGAAAAGTACAAATACCGAATATCAAATTAATTTGCAGTGGAGTTGCTGCTTTTATAAGTTTTTTAGGAATTATTAGATATTTTAAATTAAAATTTTTTGTAAAATGTACGAAATATACTTTAAATTCTCAAAGACTTGTAATAGAAACTGGTTTTTTGTCAAAAAAAATCTCAAATCTTGAATTATGGAGAATAGTCGATACAGAATTAAAACAAAGTATGTCAGAAATGAGTACTGGTGGCTGTACCGTTGTTTTAACAACTCAAGACTTAAGCGATCCTATTCTTAATATAAAAGGTCTCGGAATTAAGAAAGGTAAAGAAATATATGAAAAAATTAATGAATATGTAGCAGAAGCTATGAAAAATAGTGGAATTACTAAAATGGCATAAAATTATAGAATATAATCAAATAATTATAGAATAACAACAACCTCCTACATAAAAATTTTTTACAAGAAACAGATATAAAAAGTTTAAAGTGTTTTACAATAAGATTTGGAATTTTGTGAAAAATATATTTTAGTATTATTTTGAATCATTTAATATTATAATTTTTACTTATAGGAGGTAATTTATAAATCAACAATTACCTTTCGTAAATTATCACTAATAAATTCAAAATTTAATTTAATAGTTTTATGTGGTAATAAATCATAAATAATTTCAGGCCATTCAATTAAAGAAACGTTTTCAAAAGCATTCTCCAAATCAAGTTCATATAATTCTTCCACTTCTTTTATTCTATACAAATCAAAATGATAAATTAAAAAATCACTAGTTTGGTAAGTCTTTACTATATTAAAAGTTGGACTTGTAACAATAATTTCTTCTTTATTTTGATTTTTATAAAAATAATTTACAAAGCAATTTACAAAAAATGTTTTTCCTACACCTAAATTTCCATTTAATAGCAGAATATCTCCCTTTTTTATTTGCAATGCTAAAGCTTCAGCTAAATTTTTAGTATCTTGTTTGTTTTTTAATATATATTCTTTTAACATAATAAAATTTATATTGCCTGATTAATTTCTTCTTTTATACATATTTCATCAACAATTTTAAAAATTTTTTCTTCCGCATCTAAAACAGCTAGAGATTTTATATTTTTCGCCAAAGAAATTAATTTTTCACTATTTTTCATTAATTCAAGTAATGTTTTACTAAATTCTTTAGCTATAAAATATTTTTCTTCAAAAACAATTGCAGCATTATTTTTTTTATAAAAATTAGCATTATATAATTGATGATCATTAGCAACATTTGGAGATGGAAAAAATATTACAGGTCTTCCTATTACAGACAATTCACTCGCCGTTCCAGTTCCCGATCTACAAATTATTAAATGACTTTCTAACATCTTTTTTGGCATATCATCAAAAAACATTTTTACTTCACTTTCTATATTTAGATTTTTATAAAATGATTTAACCTTTTTTAATTCTTCTTCTTTTTTAACTTGATGATAAATTTTTAAATTATTCCTCACATTTGATTCAAAATAATCGAATGTTTCTAAAAATATATCGCTAAAAAAACTCGCTCCACCAGAACCACTTGTTATTAATATTTTAAATTTCTCATCTTGTTTTGGTGGCAAATATTCATTATTATAAAATTTTCTAATTTCTTCCTTAATAGGGACACCAGTAAAATATATTTTATTACTGTAGTTTATTTTTATGCCATATATTTCTTGAAAAGATGTAAATAGATATTCCGCATTTTTTAGAAAAAAATTATTTATTTTTCCAATAAAAGAATTCCCTTCATGTAATAAAATATTTTTTTTCATAATTCTAGAAGCCATTATAACTGGCAAAGTGGTATAACTTCCAAAACCTATAACAACTTGTGGCTTAAAACTAAAAATTATTTTTAAAGACTGTAAAAAACCAATAAAAATATTAAATAAAGATTTAAAACTTTTTAAAGTACTACCACATTTTATAACTTTATATTTTATATTTTTACCAACTAAATATTTTTCTATTTTATCATTTCCAACTATTAATACATCAATATTGTTTTTTACTAAATATTCAGCTGTAGCCACAGCTGGATTTATATGCCCCCCTGTTCCACCAGTAGAAATTATAACTTTCTTTTCCATATTTCAGCCTTTTACAATTTTAAAATTAAATATATTTTTGTATAAAATAATACAAAATAAAATATTATAGTCAATATATTTATCATTTTGAGCCAAAAAAATATTCATAGCATCATAAATTCTTTTAATTTGTCTATTGCTAACAATATCTGTTGTCAATTCTTCATTTTTTCTAGCTTTAACTTCAAACATTACCAAGTCTTTGTTTTTTGAAGCTATAATATCAATTTCTCCAAGTTTTGTCTTAAATCTTCTAGCTATTATTTTATATCCAATAAACATTAGATATATTATCATAATATATTCAGCAAAAAGTCCATATTTATAGGTATTATTCTTTTTCATTTCCCAAATAATTACTTAAGTTTATTAATTTATCAAAATAATTTGGTTCTCTATAATTTTTATCCAAATATTTTATTTTTTCAGAAAAATTCTTTTTATTTATATATAAATCTCTATTTACTTTTGAATTTGTTAAATTTACTAAATACAATTTTCCTTTTAAATCAGATGGAATAGTATTCCAATAACTACCAATATGGGCAAAATCTAATAAATAAACTTCATCTTCTAAATTTAAATCAAATATATTTTTATTATAAAACTCAAAACTATTAAAATTTTTTTCTATAAAATTAAAAAAAGTTTTCCAAAATTCTCTAGTAGAATATTTTTTT
>CATOJU010000127.1 GCA_951800555.1 uncultured Rickettsiales bacterium
CATATAAAGAATTAAATATTAATTTCAAAACTATTTATTTCTTCCTCCTCCTCTTCTTCTTTATAGTAATTAATTGCATCAGTAATATTTAAAAAAATTTTTTCTTTTTCATTTGGATTCATAAAAGTATATTTTTTAAAATTATAATTTTTAAAATTATTATTAATAATATTTTTTAATTTTTCACTTTGCTCTTCATTATTTCTTTTTTCGGCTTGAGGATTTTCCAAATCATTTAGTTCATTTTCAATAATTTTCAACAAATCAACTGAATTTTTAATAATAAATTTTTTATATTCAACATCTTCTTCGTAGATATTATCCAAATGATTAATGCCATTTTCATCATCAAAAGGTTTTTTAATTTTATAATTTTTATCCATAAGAATTTTTAAGGAAATATCCATAAGAATTGCAGAAATTATTGAATATACTTGATATTTTTCTTTTAAAAGTAAATTAATATTATTATATAATTTTATTATATTAGTAACAATTTCATTTTTTTCATAAAAATCAATACAATTTCCTTTTTTGTTTTTATCAATTTTTTTATTTTTTTCTAGTTCAATTTCTTCTTCAATCTTTAATTTTTGATAATTATTATACACATGAGCTGCAATATGATGTATTTTATTATTTACTATAATTGTATAGGCTGGATTAAAGCCATCATTAATCTGATTTGGCATATAATTAATACAGATGTTTCCCAAGATTTTATAAATATTTCTTTTAATACAATCATCTTCAAATAAATCTATGGTTTTTTGTAACAAAATATTATTTTTTTTCGTAGGACCAGAATAGTTAGTTATATCATATATCATATTAATCATCTCCGTACCGCATTTCTCTTGTAATTTTTTTCTCTCAAAATCTGATTCTAACAAAATAAATTTAATATCATAATCATAACATTTTAATCCATCTTTTAATACAAAAGGTGTATTAAAATTATTTATTATAGAAAATTTTTTACTTAGGTTTTCATTTTTGAAATTAGGATTTTTTTTAAAAAGATATTCTTTTTGTTCTACACCATTAGATTTTACTTTAAAGTATCCGATAATCCATTCTGCCGGAATAGATACAAGATCCAATTCAGAATAATCGCAAGCCCTATTATCGCTAAATATAGAATTTAAAACTTTTATACCGGCAGGTGCAGAAATTAAAAAAATTTTAGAATTATCACTATTACCAGCATATTTATCGGCCACATCCAAATCAGTCGTAACCGATATTAAACCTTTGTGTAATGTGTTATTTCTAACTATATTACAATCACTTGTTGTAATATAATCTATATATTCACCATCCATACCAATATTTAAAAATTTATCTGCAAGTTTATCTGATATCTCCATACCCCTAGCAAAAATCATATTATTTTCAAGATTAGATGTAATTAAATTACCATCCTCAAAATCATTATATTTTAAATTATTATATTTTATATATCTACGTCTAAATTTATCTATATTTTCCAAAAATTCATCATCAGTGCCAGATTTAAGAATACCATTCCACATTAAAAATGATTTTGCATCTTCAAAAGGTTTATATTTATTTACTTCACCAATATTATTTATATAATTAAAATACTTTTTTATATTATATAAATTATTTTGTAATGTTTTTTTAGCTTCAATTTTCTCCTTAATTGTATTATCATAAGAAAATATTTTATATAAACAATCGCTAATAATTTTTTTTAATTGTTCAGTTAATATACCTTTCAATTTTAAAGAATATTTTTTAATAAACAAATTATACTCATTTGCAGCTGTCCTAATAGCTATAATATTTTTATATTTTTCTATTACACTTAAAATTATATCAAGATTTGGAATGATAATATTTTTATAATAATTATTATTTTTATCTCCTAATAAATATTTTTCTTTATCTTTTATTTTTTTTATATCTAATAATTTTCTAATTTCTTTCAAATCTTCTTTAATATCAAGACCATTTTCCTCATAATAATTGCAAAAATCATCTATAATAAAAGTCAAATGGCTTAAAGCAAAATTCCCAAAACCAAGATCAAAAAAGTCCGCATTTTTATAATATTCTTTCATCTCAGTTAAAAAATCTTTTTTAGCCTTCATTATTGGGAATTGTTTATTAATACTTAGTTTAGAATATAAATTTTCAAACTCATTCTCTATATCTTTTACTTTACCAGTTGATAAATATGATTTAATATTTTGTACAAAATTATATCCCTCTTTTGTCATAATAGGTTCTTTATCCACATAACCACCTATTACGAAATAATTTAAAAATTTTCTTAATTCTGATTCTGGTATTCCATCTGTATTTTTAATAACATTTTTTATTAATTCCAATTCGTCTTTTATAAATTCAATATCAAAATTATACCATCCAACAACGCCATCGGACATTCTTAATTCATTTCTAAATATAGCATCAAGTATTTGCCTTTGGACAGCATTACAATTTTTAATGATATTTAAATATTGAAAATATCCGTCATTTTCATCATAATCTTTAAAGGATTTTTCAATTGTTATTTCATCAGAAAGATCCATTTCTTTATAATATTTTATAATTTTTACATCATCAAATTTATTACTAATTCTTATTTTATCCATAAGTTTCACTTGTTTTTTATTATTGTAGGCGTATTTTTTTAACTTGTCGCACTTAAAATAAAAATACAAAGAACCTTTTATTGCAATATCTGGTATACGACTTCCACTTTTTAATAATCTTGGTTTAATTCCTTTATTTTGTAATTCTGTTTCCAACTCTAATAATTTATCTTTTGTCAGAGTACTATATATAATTAATGCATTTCTCTCGCTAGCAATCCCATCATCTAAAATTAATGGCATTTTTCCATATAAATCATATTTATTCATAAAATCTCTAAATATTTTTTTAGCTTCATAAATGTCGCTTGGATCAACTGATATAAAAATTTTTGTTCCCATTTCTTCATAAAAATTATTATGATTATTAGGATATCTATAGTACCAACTATCAAAGGTATTCCAATTTTTTTTAAAATCCATTATTTTATTCCAATTAATTTTTTTTAAAAATTATATCATAAAAAATAAAATAAGTCAATAAAAATTATATAAATTGGTGTTGTTTATACTTTGTATTTTTTAGCTTAAATTGTTTTTT
>CATOJU010000128.1 GCA_951800555.1 uncultured Rickettsiales bacterium
AAAATAAAAATAAATAAAATAAAGATATAAATAGTAGGTAATACTTTATTATATAACTCTTTCTTTTTTAAAAATATATTCTAATATTTAGGTAATTATTAATTTAAGTAAAAAATTATGAAGAAAGATTATTTAGAAATCACAGTTGGATTTATAATAATAATGTTTAGTTTATTTTTTGTTTTATTTGCAATGAAAATCACAAATAAAAAAATAAATCAAGAATATTATCATTTATCGGCAATATTTAATAATATTGAAGGTATAAATAAAGGGACAAAAGTTAAGATTGGCGGAATCGAAATTGGTGAAGTAATTGAAACAATAATTGATGAAGATTATAAAATTATAATCAAAATGAAAATAAAAAAAGATATAAAAATTCCTATTGATAGTAATATAAAAATTTCTACTAGCGGTATAATAGGCGGAAAATACTTAAAAGTTGTTGTTGGTGGCGATGAAGAATTATTACAAAATAATGATAATTTTGAATTTACTGAATCAACGCTTGATTTAGAAGATATGATAACTAAATTTATGTTAAATAGTGCAAATAAAAAAAATGAAAAGTAAAATTTTTAGTTTTTTATTATGTTTTTTTTTAATATTTTCAATAGCATTTTCTAATGAAAATAGTAATTCTGTTGAAGATTTATTGTATAATTTAGAAGAAGAAAAAGAAAGTATATTATATAACGACAAATTAGTAAAAAATCAACCAAAAGATAGATTTGTAAATAGTGTAAAATTACAAGGATTAAATAAAATTACTGGAAAGACTTTTGAAATTGAGACAGGAATTGATGAAATTATAAAATTTGAAAGATTAGATATAATACCTTTAAAATGCTGGAAATCATATCCAGAAGAGGCTCCAGAAAATAAACTATTATTAAAAATATATGAAAATAATGTAAAAGATAATAGTAGAAAATTAATTTTTTTCGGGTGGATTTTTTCTTCAAGCCCCAGTATATCAGGGCTTGAACATCCATTTTATGATATAAAATTAGAGGATTGTTATAATATAATAGAGGATGAAAATTAAAATGGAAGTAAAAAAAATTAGACAATTTTCAGCAAAATTAGCAGAGATATTATTTGAAATAATATTTATTGTTATTTTTTATAGTGATTATATTAGATTAAAATATAGAACCCATAATTGTACGGGGCGTTACTGTAATCCTGAGACTAATATAATATTTATTATTAATTTAATTTTTTTTATTTGTTTTGATATTTTTACATTATTCAAATATAAAGAAGATTATAAAATATTTGGTAAATTTGAAAAGTTAAAAAAATTTCTCGAAGAAAAACAAAAAAATGATAAAAAATTATTTTTTTTAATTATTTTTTCATATATAGCATTTGTTATAGTACTTGAGTTTTTTTTAAAAGATAAAATAGAAAAACTTATGTTAATTATAAAAAACAAAATAGGATTCTAAATGCAAATAATAAATGGTCAAGAAATAGCAAAAAATATAAAATCTTCAATAGCAGAAGCCATTAAAGATTTTAAAATCAAACCTTGTCTTGCAGTAATAATAGTAGGTGAAAATTCAGCAAGCAAAATATATGTTAGAAATAAAGAAAAGGCTTGTACTGATTGTGGTTTTGAATCTTTAAAATATGAATTACAAGAAAATACAAATGAAGATGAATTATTAAATTTAATTAAAAAATTAAACAAAGATGAAAAAATAACAGGAATTTTAGTCCAGTTACCATTGCCAAAACATATAAATGAAAATAAAGTTATTTTAGCAATTGATCCAAAAAAAGATGTTGATTGTTTTCATCCTTTAAATGTAGGTATGTTATTCAGTAGCAAAAATAATGAAAATCTTAATGTATTACCTTGTACTGCCAATGGGTGTTTAAAATTAATAAAAAGTGTTTGTAATGATTTAAATGGAAAAAAAGTTGTTGTAATAGGAAGATCGAATATAGTTGGGAAGCCAGTAGCCCAATTGCTTTTAAATGAAAATTGTACTGTTACTATAGTTCATAGTAGAACTATTAATTTAGAAGAAATTACAAAACAGGCTGATATTATAGTTGTAGCTATAGGAAAAGCAAAATTTTTGAAGAAAAATATGGTAAAAGATGGTGTAATTGTGATTGATGTGGGAATAAATAGACTTGAAGATGGTTCTATTTGCGGCGATGCAGATTTTGATGATGTAAAAGAAAAATGTTTATTTATAAGTCCTGTTCCTAAAGGTGTCGGTCCTATGACCGTTGCTTGTCTAATGGAAAATACTTATAATTTTTTTTTAAAAAATATAAACAATAGAAAGGAGTAAAAATGTCAGAAATTACAGAGAGACCTTGGGGTACATATCAAACTATTCTTGAAGAAACTAATTATAAAGTAAAAAGGATTGTAGTTTATCCAAATGCACAATTATCTTTACAATCACATAATCATAGAAGTGAACATTGGGTTGTAGTTGATGGAGTTGGGACAGCCGTTCTTGATGGAGAAACAATGGAATTAAAAAAAGATGATTCTATTTATATTCCTGTAAAAGCACAACATAGAATGTCAAATTTTACAGATAAAAATGTTGTCTTTATTGAGGTACAAAATGGTGATTATCTTGGAGAAGATGATATTATTAGATATGAAGATATTTATGGAAGGAATTAATTCTGCTAGAGGAGAAAATGAAAGTTATATTTGAAAATGATAAATATAAAATAAAAACATTCACTATGGAAAATTTTGATGATTTTTGTAAATTGAATCAAGATAAAGTAGTGGCAAAATATGTAAATCATAATGATGGAAAACCTAAAACCTACAAAGAGTGCGTTGATAAATATATGGATATTACTTACGCACAAAATAAATATGGTTACAGCTATTGGGCTATTTATGATAAAAATGATATTTTTATGGGGCAATGTGGGGGGTTGAAATCTTGGTTGGGAGAAATAAACTTTTGTTATGCTTTTCATAAAAGATATTGGGGGAAGGGTATAGGGACAGAAGTTTGTAAAATGATTTTAGAGTATTTATTTAAAAATTTTAGTGATGTAAAAAAATTGACATGTTCTGCTTTTAGTGAAAATGTTGCATCAGTAAAATTAATAAAAAAGATAGGAT
>CATOJU010000129.1 GCA_951800555.1 uncultured Rickettsiales bacterium
AAGTGTTTTTATAATGATAGAATTTTTTATTTTTTAAGGATTTTATTGGTAAAAAATGATATTTAAGCTAAATTATAAAAATATATTGGCATATTCTTGTTGATTTTTAAATTTTAATTCACATAATAATAACTATTACAACTTAAAAAACAATCAAAATATGTTATTATATAATCAAAATATTTTAAATATTGATGGTAGTAAAGTTTTAAATTTAGCAAAAAGTAAAGTAAATGAATTAAAAACTGAGCTAAATATAATTCCTGACTATAAAGCATTAACTATTGCATATAATAAAGAAGATCTAA
The DNA here is from genome assembly GCA_951800555.1 of uncultured Rickettsiales bacterium. Classification (GTDB taxonomy): domain Bacteria; phylum Pseudomonadota; class Alphaproteobacteria; order Rickettsiales; family UBA1997; genus CATOJU01. Next base: position 309 of record CATOJU010000129.1, read on the forward strand.
AAGAAATTAAAGATTTTAGTAATTTTATTAATGACAATTTTAAAAAATTGTATGTTATAGGAATTGGAGGATCAAGTTTAGGTGCTAAAACACTTTTATCATTAAAATTCCAAGATAAAATTGAAATTTTAGAAAATATTGATAGCTATACTTTAGAACATATATTTTATAATATAGATTTCGAAAATTCTGCATTTTTAATGATTAGTAAATCTGGAAAAACAATAGAATGTATTTCTCAAACATTAATTTTAATGAAAATGACCGAAGAAAAATTGGGTTCAAATGCTATTGGTAAACATTTTTTCTTTTTAACTGAAAATAAAGATAGTCCATTAACTCAATTAGCAAAAGAGTTTAATGCAAAAATTTTAGAGCATTCAAATTGTATAGGCGGAAGGTTTTCTTATCTATCAAATGTTGGTTTAATTCCAGCTTGTATTGCAGGACTTAATATAGAGGAAATTAGACAAGGTGCTATTGATACATTGGAGTATTTATTTAATGATAATAATAATTTTATTATAGAAGCTTGTGCTGAACAAGATGAATTATATAATAATGGTGTAACTGGTAGTGTTGTTATGCCATATATAGATAGACTAAAAAATTTAACTGAATGGTATAGACAATTATGGGCCGAATCTTTAGGAAAAAATAATTTTGGAATAGTTCCTATTGATGCTATAGGAACTATTGATCAACATAGTCAATTGCAATTATATATGGATGGACCAAGAAATTTATTTTTTACATTTATAACAAAAGAAAGTAATAAAAATTCTTTGACAATAGAAAAAAGTTACAATAATGGATTTGATTATTTGGTTGGTAAAAATCTTGATGATATCATTAATATTGAAGCAGAAAGTACAATTGAAGTTTTGAATAGAAGAAATCTTCCTGTAAGATTGATAAAGATTAAAGAATTGAATGAAAGGTGTTTATCTCAATTAATGATGCAATATATGTTGGAAACGATAATTGTTGGAAAAATGAATAATATTAATCCATTTGGGCAGCCAGCAGTTGAAGAAAGAAAAATTTTGGCACATCAAATGTTAGAAAAAATATAAAAAAATTTCCTGCATAAAAAATTTTCTATTAAAAAAAATTAAAAAAAAATCTAAAAAAATGATTAAGATATAATATATTATATAAAATATTATACACTTCCATTAATGAAGTTAATATAACATAATTCACAAAAAATATAAAAAATAAATGTTTTACGAATTTCGTTTTCCAGAAACAATTTCTATGAAATCAACAGTTTCAATAGAATTTAATACAAATGTAATGATTAGTAAAAACGGACAAGAACAAAGAATAGCTAACAGGGAATATTCAAGATTAGTTTATAATGTAACTAATGGTCTTAAAACAAAAAGAGATTTAGAAGAAATTATAAAACTTTTTAGAATAGTAAAAGGTAGAAATATAGGTTTTAGATTTAAAGATTGGACTGATTATTATGCAAAAAATCAAGTAATAGGGTTAGGAACTGGAAATAATAAAGTTTATCAATTAATTAAAAGCTATAATATTTTAATAAACAATGAAAATATAAATTATATTAGAAAAATAATAAAACCAGTAGAAAATACTGTTAAAATTTTTGTTAATGATATAGATATAACAATTTCAACAGCTATAAACTATAAAAATGGTGAAATTATCTTTAAAGATGCGCCTAATGAAAATGATATAATAAGCGCAAATTTTGAATTTGATGTTCCTGTTAGATTTGATACCGATAGTTTAGAATTTAATTTAATTAGTATTAACAGTGGTAAAATTAAAGATATTAAACTTATTGAAATATTATTATAGATAATTAAAATCTCTTTATATTATATAAAGAGATTTTAATAATTAAATATTTTTTTGTTCCTTTTTATTTTCCACAAATTTTTCCATTCCATTAATTACATCTGCTAAGAATTTTTCAAATTTTTCTTCATTTGTAAAAGTTTTTTTATTTTTTAAATTATATCTTTTTCTTATTTTTTTTAATTTATTATTGAATGTGCCACTAAATTTTTTTAATTCTCCTTCTTTTTTCTGAATATCGATTACTTTTTTATTAAAATAAAAAGTAATTATATCATAATTTTTATGTTTAACAGCATAATCAAGTATTTTTTCTTCATCTTCATCTGATATATTTATACTAGGTTTTTGAAGTAAAAGTTTGATAATTTCTAGATTTCCTTCTTTAATAGCATAATGTAATGGTGTTATTCCCTTATCATTTTTTGCATTTATGTCTATAAATTGTTGCTCAAGTAAAAATATTGTAATAGTATTAATAAAATAATTTTATTTTACTTCACTTGATTTTAAAATAAAATACATTATAATATAGTCAGGTTTAATTTTTTTATTCAACAATGTTAAAAGAAAAATTAAAAGACTTAAATATTTTATTTTACGTAATTTTATTAATTTTAATAATGGTATGTGTTTTATTATCTATACAGAATATTAGACTAAATAAAATAATAGGAAATATTTACTTTAATAATTTTACAGAACGAAATTATAACAAAAAATTTACAAAAGAATATAATAAATTGTTAGATGATTATAAAAGAAAACAAATGGAATTAATGAGATTAGAAGAAATTATAAGAAGAAAAAGCGGCGTTTATAATGATTTTTTTAATATGGATTATCAGGATAGATTTTTTAAAAATTTTGAAGATAAAGAAAAAGAGTTAAGCAATATAAACAAAAGCCAAGAAAATTTGAACAATAAAAATAAAAAATTGG
>CATOJU010000130.1 GCA_951800555.1 uncultured Rickettsiales bacterium
AGTTTAATTTAATACTATTTGATATAGTATTAAATTAATTTTTGTATATTAATATTTGATATATATATAACTTTCTATCTTTATTTTTTAAGAGGATTATGGATTAAAAAGCGAGGTTGGGGTTATAAATAATTTAAAAAAAATTAATTTACAAATAAAAATTTTAAAATTAAAATCGCAATTAATTATATTTTAATTAGAATCTTATGAAAAATTTAGTAGTAGTAGAGTCACCGGCAAAAGCAAAAACAATTAACAAATATCTCGGTAAAGATTACGTAGTTCTTGCATCTTTTGGACACATTAGACAATTACCCAAAAAAGATGGGAGTGTAGATCCAAACAATGATTTTAATATAAAATATGAAATTGATAGGACATCACAAAAGCATGTTAAAGCATTAGTAGATGCAATGAAAGAATGTGATAAAATAATATTAGCAAGTGACCCTGATAGGGAGGGGGAAGCTATTGCTTGGCATGTGATAGAAGTTTTAAAACAAAAAAAGGCTATAAAAAAAGATACAAAGGTTGAAAGAGTTGTTTTTAATGCTATTACGAAACATACAGTAGAAGAAGCTATGAAAGAAGCTCGTCAAATTGATATGGATTTAGTGAATGCTCAACAGGCTAGAGTTGCCCTTGATTATCTTGTGGGTTTTACTTTATCGCCAGTCTTGTGGAGAAAATTACCAGGAAGTAAATCAGCTGGAAGAGTTCAGTCGGTCGCTTTAAGATTAATTTGCGAGAGACAAAATGAAATTTTAAATTTTAAAAGTGATGAATATTGGACAATAGATGTTAATCTAAATACATTAGAAAATAAAAATATTACCGCAAGGCTTACAGCAATTAATGATAAAAAAATTGATAAATTTTTTATAAAAAATTCACAACAGGCAGAATATTTAAAAAATATATTGGAAAAAGAAAAATATTTTATTGATAATATTGAAAAAAAAGAAGTAAAAAGAAACCCGTTTGCACCTTTTACAACTTCTACTCTTCAACAGGAAGCTTCAAAAAAATTGGGATTTTCGACGAAAAAAACTATGTCGGTGGCACAAAAATTGTATGAAGGTATTGATGTAGGCGAAGGTACCCATGGTTTAATTACATATATGAGAACAGATGGTGTTTATACGGCTCCAGAAGCTATTGAGGAAACTAGGAAATTAATAGCTAATAAATATGGTGAAAAATATTTAGCTCCAAAGGCTATAATTTATCAAAATAAAATAAAAAACGCACAGGAAGCACATGAAGCTATAAGGCCAACAGATCCAAAATTAATACCTGATAATATAAAAAAATATTTAACTGATGATGAATATAAATTGTATAATTTAATTTGGAAAAGATTAATTGCAAGCCAAATGGCTAGTGTTTTATTGGATCAAGTAAGTATTGATATAAAGACTTCACAACATACTTTAAGAGCAACTGGAAGTACTATAAAATTTGATGGATTTTATGTTTTATATAATGAAACTAATGAAGAAGAAAGTGATGAAAAATCTATTATATTACCAACAGTTAATAAAGGCGATGAATTAAAACTTAAAGATGTTTCAGATAAACAACATTTTACAGAACCACCACCAAAATATACAGAAGCTAGTTTAGTAAAAAAAATGGAAGAATTAGGAATTGGTAGACCTTCTACATATGCAACTATAATTAGTGTTTTACAGGAAAGAGGCTATGTTAAGTTAGAAAAAAGGAGATTTATTGCAGAAAATCGTGGAATTATAGTTAATACATTTTTGAATATTTATTTTAAAAAATATGTGGAATATGATTATACTGCAAAGCTTGAAAACGAATTGGACACTGTATCAAATGGAAAAATGGATTGGAAAAATTTATTGAATGAATTTTGGAAACCATTTAAGACTAATATTGATAATACAATGGAAGTTAAAAATACAGATGTTTTAACTGAAATATCAAAGGTTTTAGAAGATTACATTTTTGGTAGAGATGAAAATGGGAAATTAAAAAATAAATGTCCTGATTGTGAAACTGGTATTTTAAATTTAAAAACTGGAAAGTTTGGTGTATTTATTGCCTGTTCTAATTATCCTGAATGTAAACATACAGAACATATAACAGATGGTATGGGAAATGACGAAGATGATAATGGAGAGAATAAATTTGAAAATAAACTTTTAGGGCAAAAAAATGAGTTAAATGTTTATTTAAAAAAGGGACCTTATGGCTTTTATATTCAGTTAGGTGAAGATAATGGAAAACCTAAACCTAAAAGAGTTGGAATTCCTAAAAAAGTTGATGTTAATGAAATTAATTTTGATAAAGCGAGTGCTTTATTGGAATTGCCAAGATTAATAGGCCAACATCCACAAGATGGAAATGATATAAAAGCAAATATAGGACCATTTGGACCATATTTGATGTGGAATAAAAAATTCTATTCTGTAAAAAATGATGATATTTTAGATATAACTTTAAATAGAGCTTTGGTAGTAATTCAAGAAGAAGCGGAAAAAAAAGAAGCTAGAGAAAATAAAAATTCCGCCAAAACTAAAAAAGTTGAAAATATTAAAAAAAATGAAAAAACCGATAAAGTTAAGAATAAAACAAAAAATAAAAAGATTGTTAAAAATAGTAAAAAATAAAAATAATCTAATCGTGATTTTATGATGAAAATTTTCTTTAATCTTTATTGTAATTTCTATAAATATAGATTTAGAAATAAAGAAAAATAATATTTTTTTTTAAAAAAATAAAAATTATATGTAATATAAAAATAAATTTATAATTAAATAAAGAATAATTTTGATTGATTTTATTGGTTGCGGAGATAGGATTTGAACCTATGACCTTCAGGTTATGAGCCTGACGAGCTACCAGTCTGCTCTACTCCGCGTTAATATAAATATTATTATATATCAAAGAATTTTAAAGTCAAGAAAAATTAAAAATTCTGTACTGGTTCACATCATTTGGGAAAAACTTTCCTCATTTTTACTTTTATATTTATTAATATATTCCATAGGACTTAAATAGTCAATAGATGAATGAGGTCTTTTATTATTATAATTATTAATAAATTCTTG
>CATOJU010000131.1 GCA_951800555.1 uncultured Rickettsiales bacterium
AATTAACTGAATTATTAATTAAAAATGGTGCAGATTTAAATAAAAAAGATAATTTTTATTACAGCAATAAAAAAATCAAAAATACTGTTAGACAACAATTTTTGTTATGTGAAAAAAGCAATATATTACTTCATAATGCTATAATAAATAGAAATGAAAAATTAATTAAAAATTTACTTATAAATGGCAAAAGACTAGATGAAAAAGATAAAGTTGGAAACAATACAGTAATTAATTCAGTTATATCACATTTTAAACAAAAAAAAGAAAAAAGTAATTTTGATAATATTATGATTGTATTAAACAATGTTAAAATTTCAATACAGAAAAAATATTATAATACTAATAAAATTAGATTCTTTATGAGAAAAAAAATAAAAAAACAAATAGAATCAATTAATAAAATATTAGATAATCTTGCTATTTTACAACAACAAAATATTCAAAAAATTTAATAAAAATTATTATTTTTAATGTATCCTAAAATCCCCCGAGTAGTCTGGGGGTTTTGGGGATATAAAAAATAAAAAAAATTTTTTTAATATTTTTTTATGGTTTTAATTTTCTAATTTCTTGTTATTTATACTGTTTTAGATTATAATTTCTTAATAATTTATTATTTAAAAATTTTCAGTCTAGAATAACAGTAAAAATAAATAAAAATTTAAGCTTAAAAAAACAAAATTAATATTGTTATATATATTATATAAATAAAAATAATTTGTCTTTTAAAAAAATATTTTTAAATTAAAATAAACAATTTTCTTAATTTTATGGCAAAAATATTTAATACATTATTATATTTAACAAAATTTTTAGAAAGTATTTTATTTTATGAAATATATGGCTTTCCAATATTAATTATCTGTTTAATTATAGGATTTTTATATTTTTCTTTTTGCTTAAATTTTCCAGCAATAAAATATTTTAAAAAAAGTTTAAAATCTCTAGATAAATCGGATGAAAATAATAATAAGGATGGTTTATTGAAATCAAAGCAATCATTATTTACAAGTTTAGCTTCTGTAGTAGGTGTTGGCTGTATAGCTGGGGTTGCTACTGCTATATATATAGGTGGTGCTGGTTCTATTTTTTGGATGATAATCACAGCACTATTTTCAACAAATATGTCATTTGCGGAAAATTTACTTGCTGCTAAATATAAAAATGTAAATGAAAGAGAAAAAACAATTGAATGCGCTCCAGTTAGTTATATAAAGGGTGTTTTCAAAGATTTAAAATTATATAAATTTGGCTTAATATTATCATCAATTTATGCTTTTTTATATTTTGTTGGTCTTCTAGGAACCCAAATATATCAAGTCGGAGAAACTATAAATCTATTAACGGAATTTGAATTATTAGCGAATTATAAAATTTTAATAGCAGCTATATTTAATATATTGATTTTATTTATTACATATGGAGGTATAACAAAAATTGCCTCTGTTTTTGATAAATTTTTACCAGCAGTTTGTAGCTTATACATAATAAGTATTTGTATAATATTATTATATAATATAACAAAAATTCCATTAGCTTTATTAGTAATAATTAAGGAAGCTTTTAAAATAAAATCTATAACTGGTGGAATAATTGGGGCTTTGTGTACAGGTGTAAAACGTGGTGTTTATTGTACAGAATCTGGTTTAGGAAGCTCTACAACTCCATATGCTGCTATGAAAACAGATAATCCTATAAAACAGGCTATGATAGGTTCTTTAAATCCTATTTTTGTTTCTTTTATATGTTTATTTACAGGATTAGCAATAGTTGTAAGTGGTGTATATTTAAAAACTAATAGTGGCAATGGGATAGTTTTAACAAAAAATGCTTTTGATACTGTATCACCTTGGTTTTGTTATATCCTAACAATAGTAATTTCTTTGTTAACTATATCTGTTTGTATAAGCTCGGCTTTTAATGCTGAAAATATTTATTTGTATTACTTTGGTAAAAAAACTTTATTTATATATTTTATATTACAATTTATTATGTTAATGGGCGGAGCATTTTTTAAATTAGATGAAGTAATATCAATAGCAGATACATCGTATTTGTCTATAGCAATTCCAAATCTAATCTGTATATTTTCTGCAAGAAAAATAGTAAAAGAAATTTATTTTTCTAATAAAGATTTTATATAATTAATTGTGTAGAAAAATTTTTAATACTTTTAGCATCTATAATTATATTAAATTTTTATTCATATTATAATAAAAATCAAACCAAAAAGTAAAATATAAATTATATTACTAAATTTGGTGTTTTTGTTTCATTAATAATGTCTATTGAAGCACTACTATATGGAGAATTAGAAGGACTTGAATTATTTAATAAATAATCATTTTTATTAAAATTAGAATCAATACCTTTATTTGCTTTATTAATATTTTCTAGTTGCTCTTTTTGATCGATAATGTTTAAGTCGAAATTATCACTTGAAGAATGTATAGCACTAGCATCTGGTGAAGATAGAGCTTCCATATCATTTTCTAAATTATTGTTTTTAATATAATTTATAGCATTATCATTACCTAAATCTGCAGCTTTCTTTAAGTAATTTAATGATTGTTCTTCATTTTTTTCTATAATATCCCCATTTTTTAACATAATAGCATAAGTATACATAGCATTACTATTATCTAAATTTATAGCTTTTTGTAGATAATTTATTGCTTCTTTTTTATTATTATCCCTGTACATTATTTTAGCATATTCAAACATTGCATTAGAATGACCATTATCAGCGGCACTTTTTAAATAATTTGATATTTTTTCTTTATTTAATCCTTTAGAATCATATTTACTTAAATAAATAGCATAATTATACATTGCATTAAAATTGTTTTTTTCTATTGCTTCTGTAAAATATGCCACTAATTCTAATGAATCTTCTGGATTTTTTATATTAGCTTCTAATGTAACAGCATATTCATTCATTGCTTCAGAATGACCATTATCAGCAGCTTTTTTTAAGTAATCTAATGATTGCTCTTCATTTTTTTCTATACCATCTCCATTTTTTAACATAATAGCATAAGTATA
>CATOJU010000132.1 GCA_951800555.1 uncultured Rickettsiales bacterium
AAGCTATATAATAGGAATAAAAAAAGATGTTGAAGATATAAAAAATTAAGGCCATATGAGATTGTGGATATAGAATTGTTTAATATCAAAAAACTTGATTTATAAAAATTATATATATAATATTTATATATAATAATCTTTAAAAGATCCTATTAATAATATTAAAAATGGAGAAAATTTATGTTCGACACAGAAATAGAAATACAACTAAATGCTTTGTCCCCAAAAAATTTTGAATTTAATCTATACGACAAAAATGATAGAACAAAAATTTTAGAATTTTTAAACGGTGAAATGAAAAACAATGATGTAGTTATTCCCTATAATTATAATGAGGACAATTGTGTTTATTTGACTGAGAAACTTGCTGATTATCTTAAACATAAAGGAAGTAGAAGAAGTATTGAAGATTTTAGAAAAATAGTTAATAAATCAAAAAATAAAAAGTTAAAAAATAAAATTTCTGAATTAGATAAAGTAATTGATTTTATGGACTCTGATTATGTTAACTACACAAGGTATAATCAAGATCGTAATCGTCCTGAAAAAAGAAGAAAAATTACAAAATATAATTCCAGCACTAATTTTTTTAATAATTCTATAAACCTAACTAATAATTCTATATTATCTGATGAAAATTCAACAAGAATTGAAGAAGAAAATAAAATTAATGAATCAATATATTATAATAAAATAATAAATCCAATTGTATCAAGATGTGGTTTTTCAGAGTCTAATTTACCACAAAATTTATTTTATTCTATTGCTACTATAGGACTTATTACAGAACAATTATTAAATAATCTTAAAGGAATCTTAGAAAAAGGAGACGGAGAATTATTAAGTAATTATATTTTGGAATTATCTCATAAACTTGTAAAAGAGGCAGAAGAAAAAAATTTTAATGAAGATGAAAAGAAAATAATAGAAAATATTAAAACTGAAGCTTCTGTGTATTTAGATAACTATTTAGATGAAAGAATGTGGTTATTTATAAAATATTTTAATACATATAGTATAGAAGAAAAAATAGATATTTTTGAAAAATTAATATTAATCAGATTTAGAGAAATTACAGATTTAGATATTAAAATAAATTCTATCATTACGGAAAAGGAAATTAAACGTACAAAAGAACCAAGTAAAAAAGAAAAATTAATTGAATTAGATAAAAAAACTAAAAATTTTAAATTTATACCATCTTTTACTCCTACATCAGATGGTATTGAAAAAATTATAAACTATATGAAATTAATTAACAAAAAAGAATATTTAAATGGATATATAAATTATATAATAGAAAAAATAGAAAGAAATTTTAATAAAATTTCTGTTGCAAATCCTAAATATAATATTATTGAAGATTTATCAACTATGGATTATCTTAATAATAAAGAAGAATTTAAAGAAAAATTAACAAAACTTGCTCCCCTTTCTAATTGGAGATTTTTTATAGATTCAGAGTTCTATAAAACTATAAAGCAACCTTTTATGCTAGAAAATTTAGGTATTTGTGTTTTAAAAAAAATTGCTGAAAAACTTAAAAAAATAGATGAAATAGAATATAATATTAAAAAAAATAAATTAGAAAATTCTACTATTACATCAGAAATAAAAGATAATATTAAAATAGGTGGAAATAAAGAAATTTGTAATTTGGTTGCGTTTGAGCAAGTTTTAAGTGATGCTTCTGAAGAAATGGAAGATTTGGTTTTTATAGAGAATATGAGAAAATCAAGAAGTTTAGATTTTATGTAATTTACTAGTTATCCAAAAATTCGTTTTTTAAAATTAAAACCATATTATTTTTGTTGTCTTGCCAGATTAGAATTATTTTTATAATTTATTTTATAATAATTTTAATCTGGAATAGATTATAAAATTTTATTAGACCTCCTGCATAAAACTATATATAAATATCAATAATATCTAAATATTTTTAGGTTTAGTTATGTTTATGATTATTTTATTCTTTAATTTTCCGTTATTTATGTCATTCCAGATTAGAATTACTTGACAATTTATTGTCTAGTAATTCTTAATGTGGAATCTAGAAATATAAAATGTGTTAAATATAGAAAAATATTTTATAGGTTTTTTTATATTATAGAATATAGAAAAATTATTAATATTCTTTTTTGTGTTAAAGTAATTTATTACTAGATTCCTTCACTTCGTTCCGGCAAACGGCGGCAGGACGACAAGCTAAAATGATTATGCAAGCATATCATTTTCCTGCCTTGTTTTCCACATTAAGAATTTCTAAATAAACAAGTTTATTAAGAAATTCTAATCTGGAATGACACAAATAAAGGGAAATTAATAAAATAACAAAATATAATAATAAAAAAAGGATATAAGAATAAAAAGTAAATAATATTTAAGAACAAATAAAAAATTATTAAATATATATGAAAAATAAAAATAGTTTTATGCAGGAGGTCTATTATATAATTGAAAAATCTTAAAAAATAATAATAAAAAATAACAAAATTTAGGCAATGTAAATTTAAAAAATTTATAAATTTTTAATTTTATTTTCTTCAAAAATATAGCCGAATAATTCATTTTTCCAACCATATAAAATATTTTTTTTATTTTCATATTTCATTATTAATGCTATTATATCAGTTTTATTTATAGTTGCATTTATAGAAATTTTTTTGTTATCTGCTATTGTTTTAATTTGTAAATAAATTTTGTCCAATAAATCTTTATATATAAAATGTTTTTCATTTGTATAATACAACAAATTGTCATATTTTGGATCAAGATTTGTAATAAATTCGTTTACAATATTTACTATTTCTTGTTTATATTCCCTTGATATATTGATATTATATACACTATATCTAAATATTTCATCAAAATTTTTTTGTGACCTTGGCCTTAATTTAGCTACTTCTTCCAAAGCGTTATCTTCTATTATAAAATTTCTTATTAAATTATTAGCTATTGCCTTTTCTTCTCTCCATTTACATAATTCTTTCAATAAAAACGAATAGTTCAAATCCCTATTATTTAAATTAAATTTCATTTTTCTCCA
>CATOJU010000133.1 GCA_951800555.1 uncultured Rickettsiales bacterium
TAAATATATGTTAGAGATATCTATAGAATTAGTAATATATAAGGATATAATAGGTAGTGATAGAAATAGTATAAATAAGTATTATGTAAATGAGGGTAAAATGGGTAAATAAACATTGAGTAGGCAATCCCCCATATTTCAAAAAAAACTTGTTTTTAAAAAATATAAAATTAATATAAAAATATATTTTATAAAAAATGGAGAATAATATGGATGAAAATAATCCTTTATTAGATTTACTAGAAGAAAATAAATCCGGTATAGATTTATTAAAAAATACAGGCAATCAAAAAACTGAAGAATTTTCTAAACCTAAACCTCTTGGTACAATTGAAGAAATAGATGAACTTGACACAGAAAATCTCACTAAAGAACAAGTAGATTATATTTACAAAAGAGCTTTATTTTATAGTACAAATAGTAAAAAAACAATCTTTGACGTAGATTCAAAAAAACAAGCAGCTAAATATTTTGAAATAGCAGCAAATGCAGGTAATAGTAAAGCAGCCTATAATATGGCTCTTTGTTATTTAAATGGCGATGGTGTCGAAAAAAATGAAGAAAAAGCATTAGAATATTTTGAAAAATCACCAAATGACAAAATTTTTATTGAAGGTATTAGTAAAATTGCAGATAAAAACGTTAAAAATAATAAATCTGTAGCAATAAAATTATATAAAATAGTTGTAAAAAAATACAGAGAAATTGGAGACACAATAAAAGTAATAGAATATTCTTTAAAAATTTCCCCTAATTCCAATAAAGTTAATAAAGAAATTACTGAAAAACCTACTAATAAACAAATTGATAAAAATAAAAAAAATAAAACATCAATACTTTTAGAAGATAAATACAAAAGGGAATTTAAAAATATTGAATCAAAATTGAATAAAGATAATAATAAAGAAATGTATTATAGTTTAGCTTATCACTATCTAAACGGTATTGGTGTCGAAAAAAATGAAGAAAAAGCATTAGAATATTTTGAAAAATCGCCAGATGATGAATTTTTTATCGAAGGTATTAGTAAAATTGCAGATAAAAATATTGAAAGTAATAAACCTTTAGCAATAAAATTATATAAAATAGTTATGAATAAATATGATAAAATTAATAATAGCATAAAAAATAAAGAACTTAGGATTAAATTAAATATATTAGAGGGTATCACTACTGAAGAAAAAATAGTTAATAAAGAATTAACAGAAAAAATGCTTTAATAAAATTATTATAAATAGTAGATAGAATAAAAATTTTTATAAAAAATAGTAAAATTTGAATCAAAAAAATTCTAATTTTACTTTCTTTTTATAATCTATATATCATATATAATATAACTTTTTTTAAAAAAGATGTTCATCTTTAAAAAATAGTATTAAATTTAATAAAAATAAATCTCCTATAAAAATATAGGAGAAGTAATTAAATTGTAAAAATTAACTAAGCTAATTCAATTTTGCTTCTTTAAACAAAACATGTTTTCTAACAACTGGATCATATTTATTAAATTCCATTTTATTAGGTCTTTTTTTAGGATTTCGCCTAGCCGTATAGTAATATCCTGTTCCTGCTGTACTAACCAATTTAAATAAAATAGCAGGTCTCTTTTTTTTTGCAGCTTCTTTTGCCATCTTGTTTTCCAATTATTAATTAATAAAATATAATAAAAATATTGTATTATTTAAAATTTGTTTTAATATTTTATACAAATAAAAATATTTACTGATAAGTAATATTAAATTAAAAAATTTTAAAAACAAGTTTATTATGAAAAAAAGGGCAATTATTTTATTATTTTTTTTAGCTTTATTTTTTAGTGGAAAAATATATGCTAATAATGATTCTTCTTCAAATGTTGTAGTTGATGGTTCATATTATGACTGGAATGTATATTACATAGATGACTTAAGTGGAGAAAAAAAATGTTATATAGCAAGCTTTGCTATAAAATCAATTGGAAATTATAAAAAAGAAAGAAAACCATATATTATGATAGCCTATTTTACAGCGAAAGATGCAGAAGAAATTAGTATCTATGCAGATTATGATTATAAACTAAAAAGTAGTATTTATGTTGGTTTAGATAATAAACAATTTAGAATGTTTACCAAAGGAAAAATGGCTTGGGCAAAAAGTAAACAAGATGATAAAAATATTATAAAGGAGATATTACAGGCTACAGAAATAAGAACAAGAGGAGAAACAATAACTGGTGAATATACAGTTGATACTTTTTCTTCCAAAGGTTTGGCAAGAGCCTATCAAAGAATGAAAGAATTATGCAATATACAATAATTTTAAAATTAACTACTTTATTATTTTTAAATAACATAATAGAATTTTTACCTGTATCTTCAACGGCTCATGGAATTTTTATAAATAAAATATTAAATGTAAATGTAAATTTAAAATTAATTTTAGCTTTCGCGCAAGTAGGTATAAGTTTGGGAGTTTGTTTTTATTTTAAAGATGAAATTAAAAATATGATAAAATTGTTATTTTACAATATCAAAAGATTAATAATATTTTTATTAAAAATCATTATTACAATGATTCCTACTATATTATTTGGTTTATTTTGTTATAAAATTATAAAAAATATAAACTCAAATAAAATTATAGCTATATGTATTATGTTAGGCTCTATTTTAATGTTAATAGCAGAAAAAAAATATAAAAATAATAAAAAACATTTAAAAAATATTAAAAATTTTGAAGAAATAGATTTTGTGACTGCTTTTAAAATTGGGCTAATACAATGTTTATCCCTAATCCCAGGAATTTCAAGATCAGCTTCTACAATATCTGCTGGGTTATTATGTAAATTGCCAAGAAAAATTGCAGTTGATTTTTCTTTTTTTATTTCTATTCCTATAAGTATTTTAGCTTCTTTATACGATATATATAAAAATTTTAATTATTTAAAAAATAATTATTTGTTATTTTTTTACTGTTTTATTTTAAGTTTTACATTTTCTAGAATTTTTTGTAGAAAAATTTTAAACTTTTTAAAGAATAATAAATTATACATTTTTAT
>CATOJU010000134.1 GCA_951800555.1 uncultured Rickettsiales bacterium
ATATTTGAAATACATAATAAAATAATTAAAACTAACATTTTTTTTCTTCTTTTATTTTATTAATACCTTGTCTAGCTAATTCATCAGCTCTTTCATTTAATTCTATATTATAATGTCCTTTTACCCAAAACCATTTTATATTATGCTGTAAAACTAAATTATCCAACTGCTGCCATAATTCTCTATTTAAAACATCTTTTTTATTACTTGTTTTCCATCCGTTCTTTTTCCAATTAAAAATCCAAGCAGTTATACCATTTTTAACATATTGACTATCCGTATAAATTTCTACAAAACATTTTTTTTTTAAAAGTTTTAATGCCTCTATTACTGCAGTTAACTCCATTTTATTATTTGTAGTATTTTCATCTCCTCCATAAATTTCTTTCCTATTTTCTTTATATGATAAAATTGCTCCCCAACCACCTATACCAGGATTTCCAGAACAAGCTCCATCTGTATAAATTATAATTTTATCATCATAATCACTCATTTTTTTAAAAAATTTTAATTAATTTCAATATAAATATTATTATACTGAATTTTTTCTATTTGTCAAGAAAATGTTGAATATTAAATTAATAACAATAATTATTTAATAATTTTCTTGTTTTATTAATAAAGTTTCCTTTATAATAAATTTTATTTTAAAAATACCTCAAACAATTTTATTTTGGATAAAATAGGTTTATAGTCATTACTTATAAATTAAAAATACTAAAAATCCCATAAATATTTATTTACCTTAAATTTTATTTTTTAATAAATTTTTCAATAGATTTAGCTATAATTTTCGGTAGCAATTTCAATTTTTCAATATTTATACTGCAAATTGCAATTCTTATTCCTTCATCTATAGGTAAAACAAATACCTTTTGTTGTTTTAGATCTTCAATTATGTTATTAATAATGCTATTTTCTAATGGAATTGTAATAAAAAATCCAGATTTATATGGCAATACTCTTAAATTTACAGTTCTAGCTTTTTCTAAAAATATATTACTTCTATTTTGCAACAGATTTATAATTTTTTCTCTTTCTTTTATTAGTTTTTTTAATTCATTATTATCATTTACAATTTTTGTAAATAACTCCATTCCACCTCTTGAAATATTTGACCAAGTAGCACGACACATATAATTTGAATAATTATCAAAACTTTCTATAACTTTTTTACTTGACGATATAGCTATTTGTGCCCCAACTCTCAAACCATAACTTGTAAATGATTTAGACATACTAAAAGCAATTAATATTATAATATTTTCTGGTAAATTTGAAAAATATTTTAAATATTCTCTTACCTTTTCATAACCTCTATTATCGTAGTCCAAATAAGCTATATCATTTAATAAAACTATTTGTCCATATTTACTAGCATCCTTTAAAATTTCTATAATATTTTGCCATTCTTCAAGAGCCAAAGAATATCCAGAAGGATTATGGCAAGGATCATTAATTAAAATTAATGCTTTTCCTTGTTTTTTTACTAAATCTATAACTTTTTTTTTAAAATTTTCTAAATTAAATTTATCATTTTTAAATAAATTATAAATATCATATTTTAATTGATTGCCCATAGCTATTTGTGTATAAGCTTCCCATTTATAATTTGGCAAAAGTACGATTTCATCAATATTTGTATACATTCTAAAAGAATTATAAATTGCCCCAGTACCGCCCGTAGTTGCAGTAACACCAATATAAGAATTGGTAAAATTATATAATTGTTCTCCAAATATATATTTTTTTATGCAATTTTTAAACTCTTCAGTTCCACTTATAGATGGCGAATAATTAAAAATTTCATTGTCACCCAGCTTTTTATAGTTTTCTTCAACTGTTTTAAGTATATAAAAATTATCATCTTCATCAAAAATAGTTCCTATAATTGCTGTTGTAACTTCATTTTTTCCATACTTTTCTTCTGCTTCTTTTGATTGTTTTAATATTTCAAAAGTTCCTTCTTTTTTTACAGTAATTATGTTAAAATCATTTGATAATTGCATAAAATTATATTTTTATATTTAAAATTGACATTATTATATCAAAATTTTAATTAAAGTCAAGATATTATTAAATTAAAAAAACATTTTTTAAATTTTAGACAAAAATTATATTTATAAATTTTTCAGAATATTTTAATTAAAATTATCTTAAATTTAAAATTTAATTTAATAAATATTTTTCTTGCTTTTTAAAAAAGTTGCTTTATAAATAAACTACATTTTATTAAAAAATTTTTTATTAAAAATTGGAGTTCTTATGAAGAAAATCGCAATATTGTTATTGTCTTTAGCTTTATTATCTGCCTGTGGTCAAAAATATGATACAGTTGATACAGAAGCAGAAGCTAATAAAATAAATGCTGAACAAGCAAAAGAAGACAATAACGTTTACAAGGTTTATTTTGATTTAAATAAATCTTCGTTAAAACAAGAAGGAAAAAGTACTTTAGATGCAGCAGCTAAAGCATTAAAATCTCAAGAAGATGTTAGAGTAGTTGTTGAAGGTCACTGTGACGAAAGAGGTACTAGAGAATATAATTTAGCTTTAGGTCAAAGAAGAGCTGAATCCGTAAAAAAATACTTGATAGAAAATGGTGTTAAAGCAAGTAATATTAAAACTATAAGTTATGGTAAAGAACAACCTGAATTTTTAGGAAGCGGTGAAGGAGTTTGGTCTAGAAATAGAAGAGGTGTTGTAACTATAAAATAATTTATTTTACAAAAACTACAATTAGTTCATTAATTATTTATATTAATGAACTAATTTTTATATTAAAGATAAACAATCCCAATGCAAGCATAAGTGGTTTTTAGTTTAATTTAAATACAAATTTAGTGTTTAAATATATTTACAAATTTATAAGTATTTTTCATCTAGACCAAAAAAATATTGGATATTTTTAAAATAAAAAAATAAACTCCCAATAATTTAAGAGTTATGAATAAAATTTCAATTTTTACTTAAATAATTTACAATCTCATTTAAATTAATTCTTTCTTCTTTAACTTCATTAAAGTTTTTTATCGT
>CATOJU010000135.1 GCA_951800555.1 uncultured Rickettsiales bacterium
ATTTAATAGATTAGTATTTTTTTATATCATCATTACATATTTTAATTTATTGTTTCTCCTTTTATTCCTATTAACAGTGATTAATCCTAATATTAAATTAAACAATTACTAAAGAAACACAAAATTTTTATAAAAACTTGACAAATTGACCAAATTAATTTTTAATTTATAAAAAATTACATTTTATAAACAATGTATTTAGAAATACAAAAAAATTTAAAAAGTTTAAGCGATGAAAAATGCAAAGAAATATCAAAAAAATTAATACCAAATATAGAAAAAGAAAGAACATTAGGTGTTAGAATACCAAAACTTAGAGATTTAGCAAAAAGTATAGCAAAAAGTAATAAATGGTTAGAATATATTGAAAATAATCAAAATAATTATACCGAAGAAACCACATTGGAAGGGTTAATTATAGGATATTTAAAAATAGACGAAAAAGAAAAAATTAAATATATTAAAAATTTTATAGAAAAAATAGATAATTGGGCTACTTGCGATGTTGTCTGCTCTACATTAAAATTTAAAGATAAAAAACTTTTATGGGATTTTATTTTACCATATAGTAAAGAAAAAAGTGAATATAAAATAAGATTTTTTGCCATAATGGTTTTAGCACATTTTATAGAAAATGAATATATTAATACAATTTTAGAAATTTTTGATAAAATAAAGACTAAAGACTATTACGCTCAAATGGGAATTGCTTGGGCTTTATCAATAATTTATATAAAGTTTCCACAGATTACTATGAATTACTTTAAAAATTGTAATTTAGATAATTTTATTTATAATAAATCTTTACAGAAAATTATCGAATCCAATAGAGTCAATAAAGAAACAAAAGATATAATAAAACAAATAAAAAGAAAATATATTAATTTAAAGTCTTAATTTCATAATGTTTATATATATCAACATTTAATACAAAACCAATAGAAATTAAAGTTGATACTGTAATACTACCACCATATGATAATAAAGGTAAAGGAGTTCCAACAACTGGTAAAAGTCCACTTATCATACCAATATTTATAAAAAAGTGACAAAATAAATTAATGAGAACTCCACTAACTATTATTTTTCCATAAGTATGGTTACATTTTATAATTATAAATACCAAATACAAAAATAAAGATAGATATAAAATAATTATAATTACATTCCCAACAAAACCAAACTCTTCTGATAAAATTGTAAAAATAAAATCTGTATGCTTCTCTGGTAAAAATTCCAATTGTGTTTGTGTACCTTTTAAAAGTCCCTTCCCCCAAATTCCTCCAGAACCTATAGCAATTTTTGATTGTGTTATATTGTAACCAGTATTTAATGGATCTTCCTCTGGATATAAAAAAGTTAATACTCTTTGTTTCTGGTAATCGTGCAAACCATATCTCCAAACAATAGGGATAGAACATAAAACTATTGCAAAACATAAAGCAAATTTCCAAATTTGAACACCAACTAAAAATAAAATTGAAATCATTATAGTAGTTAAAATTAAAGCTGTTCCTAAATTTGGTTGTTTTAAAATTAAAGCAAATGGGAAAATAAAAAATAAAATAGGTTTTATTAAATTTGAATTTTTTTTAATATTACTTAAATTTTGCTGAAAATAATATTTGGCAAGCGCCAAAATAAAACAAATTTTCATAACTTCAGATGGTTGTATTCTTATAATTCCTAAGTTAATCCATCTTGTAGCCCCCATTGATTTATGTCCAATTATTTCTACAAGAATTAAAAGCGATAAACCTAAAAAATATATTATATAAGAATTTTTAAACCAAAATTGTATATTTATAATTGCTATAATTATACATACTGGAAAAAATACTAAAAAATATACCAATTGTCTGGTTACTAAACCTTTTATTTCCCCATTTCCTGCAGAATAAAGTAATATTAATCCACAAAAAAATATACCACAAACTATTAGCAACAAATTTTTGTTTATAATTAATAATTTTTCTAAAGTAATATTTTTTGAGAAATAATCATTTATTGCCATTTTCTTCTTCCATAATAATTGATTTTATGTATTGTTTAATTTTATTTTTCCTATTTTTATTACATAAATCTAAAGCATCTTCGCCAATAATATTTTTTAATTTTACATCAACTCCATTTTTTAATAATAATATTACTATATTATCTTGATTAGTTGTAATAGCTATCATCAATGGTGTTTCTCCATATATATTTTGAGCATTGATATCTACACCATTATTTATTAATAATTCAATAATATCTTGATTTTTAGTAATAATTGCTGTGTGTAAAGGATTATTTAATTTATCATCTGTTTTATTAACACTAGCTCCACTATATAACAAATATCTAACAAGAATATATTTTTGATTTTCAACGGCAAATAATAATAAAGAAGTACTTTTTCCTATTAGAAAATCAGGATCCTTTGTTTGTTCTATAATGCCCCTTAAAACAGATAAATTATTTTCAACAATAGCTTTTTTAGCTATTTCTTGCATATCTTTATTTAAAATTATAGTTGGTATATGTTTATTTTCTTCCGATCTTTTATATGTTAAAATTTCAGGAGGTATGTCACTAGTGCTAAAATTAACTATACCTTTTTCTTGAACATTTAATATCGGTATATCCATTTCTCTATTTACAATATCTTTATTTATTTTCTTTTTATTATTTATTAAATTACGATAAGTTTGAGAATATAAAAACTCTCTAGAAACTCCAGTATCAGTTATATCAAATATTTTATCAGTAACTCCACTTTTTTCTAATTTTTGTTTTTTAGGTTCAAGTTCAACTTCATTTGGTTGCAATATTTGACTATTTATAGAAATATTTTTTAAATTAGCTCCTATATTAAGAATTGATTCTTTTAATTTATTTATAGTATTATTTTCATTTTCCAAATTCTTTTTACTTTCTTTTAATTTTTCAATATCTTTTTTAAGTTTTTCAAATTCTTCTATTCTTTTTTTTCTTTCTTCTTCTGTTTGATGG
>CATOJU010000136.1 GCA_951800555.1 uncultured Rickettsiales bacterium
ATTTAAATAAAACGATACTGATTAATTAATATTTTTGTTATAACAATAAATGATATATTTAATTAATTTACTTAGTATTATATTTATATCTATTAGTTAAAGATATTTTTATATTAAGAAATAAAAAAGTTTAATCTAAACACAAATTTTGTGTTTAGATATATTTATAAAATTTTATAAGTAATGACTAAAAATTTCTTCCCAACCCTGACATAAAGGGTAGGGGGTATTCTAGGATAAAAGTATTATATATTTTCTATTAAAGATATAAAAAGTTTTTTTAATTTTTTTTTTGGAAAATTTTTACGTAGAATGTTTGTTTCTATCAATAGAAAATTTATTACTTTATTAAATTTTTTTTTCTTGCTTTTTTATTATAAAATTTTAAACTAAATTAAACATTTTAATCATAATAAAAGGATATGAAGTTTAAAATTGAAAAGAATATATTTGCAAAATTATTATCAAGTGTTTGTAACGTCGCAAGTAAAAAAAATCCGAATAATCCAACTATATTACAAAATATAAAAATAGAAACAAAAGATGAATTTTTATATTTAACGGGAACAGATTCTGATACATATATAAAAGATATGTGTAAAGTAATGGTTGAAGAAGAAGGAAAAACGACAGTATCGGCACTTTTGATTTATGATATAGTTAAAAAAATGGAAAAAAATGCAGAAATAGAGTGTGAATATTCAAGAGAAGAAAATTTTCTTTTTGTTAAAGCTGGAAAAAGTAAATTTAAGTTAATGTGTTTGGATGCTGATGGTTATCCAAATTTTGAAGAGCAAGAAATGCAAATAGAATTTAAAATTAATCCAAAAGATTTAGTTAATTTAATTGATAAAACAAGATTTTCTATTTCGGATGATGCTAGTAGATATTATTTAAATGGACTTTTTTTGCAAACTAAAGATGAAGAAGATGGAAGAAAATTAGTTGGCGTTTCAACGGATGGGCATAAATTATCAGTTATAACTTTAAATTATTTCAATGGAAAAGACCCAATAAATGGAATTATAATTCCTAAAAAAACTCTTCCTGAAATAAAAAAAATTCTATTAAGTAGTATTAAAGAAGAAGTTACAATTTCTTTATCAAAAACAAAAATTAAGATTGAAACAGAAGATACAATTATAATTTCAAAATTAATAGACGCTGATTTTCCAGATTACAAAAAAGTTATTCCACAGGAAAATAATAAAATTTTAAACGTTGAAAAATCAGTTTTATCATCTACAATAGATAGGGTTGCAACTATTGTTAATGAAGGAAATAAAAGTATTAAATTTTTATTAACTAAAGATAATTTGAATTTAGAATCAAATTCTGCTGAAAATGGTACAGCTACAGAAGATTTAGCGGTAAATTTTGATTATAATGATACAATAGAAATGGGCTTTAATTCTAAATTTATGCTTGATTTCTTTGCAGCAATTGAAAGTGATAGAATAGATATTTACTTTAAAGATAGCGCTTCAGCTATTATAATAAAAGGTTGTGAAGAACCTAATAATATTTATATTTTGATGCCTATAAGAATTTAATACTTAATATAATAAAATTTTAATATGGAAAAGCATTATATTTCTGAAATTGTGATAAATAATTTCAGGAATTATTTTAATAAAAAAATAGAGTTTAAAAATGATTTTAATATAATAGTTGGACCAAATGGAATTGGTAAAACTAATGTTTTGGAAGCTTTGTCACTATTTTCTGATTCTAGGGGGTTAAGAAATTCTAGTATTAGTGAATTAATAAATATAAATAATATTATAAAAGATAATTTTATTATTGGTGAAAAACAAATTTTGTTTTCACTTTTTATTAAGTTTTTCGATTATTCTAAAAATGAAATCTTAATTCTTCAAAGAGAAGATAAAAAAATTATAAAATATAACAATGAAATATTAAAAAATACTAATTTATTGAATAATTTATTAAAAATAACTTGGTTGACTCCTCAAATGGATAATTTTTTTATAGAATCTAGTTCTGGGAGAAGGAAATTTATTGATAAAACTGCTGAAATGTTATTTATAAATCATTATGAAAATGTAAAAAAATATGAATTTTTCTTGAAAGAAAGAATGAAAATTTTAACAACCCAAACTATAAAGGATAAATGGCTTGATATTGTTGAAAGAAAAATAGTCCAACTGGGAACTTCAATAGCAAGTGTAAGAAATCAAGTAGTAAATTATTTAAATGAAATTTTTGAAAGTCAAACAAGAAATTTTCCAATTGGTAATGTAAAAATTAATGGAGATGTTGAAAAACTAATTGAAGAAAAAAAATCTATTGAAGTTGAAAATTTTTATAGTAAAATTTTATTTGATAACAGGATTGAAGATGCAAGATTAAAAAGAACAAATTTTGGAGTACATAGAAGTGATGTAAAAGTTGTGAATAAAGAAAAAAATATAGATGTTTCGCTATGTTCTACTGGTGAACAAAAAATGTTGTTGATATCACTAATTATAGTTAAGGTACTTTTTTCGAAAAAAATAGATAAAGGAATACCTATATTATTATTAGATGAAATATGTTCGCATATAGATAAAAGTACAAAGCAGAAATTATTTGATGAACTATTAAATTTAAATGTACAAATTTTTTTGACTGGAATAAATGAAAATGATTTTGTTGGTTTAAATGATAATTTTATAAGATTATGAGGCAATTAGGTTTTGATTTTTTAAATGAAGATAATTATAATATTAATAATTTTATTCCGTTTAATGAAAATGAAGAGGCATTTTATTTTTTAAACAGGAGTAAAGAAGATGAAAATATTTTAGAGGAACATCAGGTAATATTTTTGAGTGGTGGAAGAAAATGTGGGAAAACACATTTAGGGCAAATATGGAAACAAAAACATAATGCAAAAAATATAAATTATAATGAAATTTTTAAGTTAGAATTTGAAGATTTTATAAATTATATTGGTACTAATATAGAAAACTATGA
>CATOJU010000137.1 GCA_951800555.1 uncultured Rickettsiales bacterium
AATATATATAATAATATATACTAATAATATTTATAATTATGACAATACAATCAAAATAATACATTTTTATATTGCAAAATGGAAAATAATAATTTAAAATATATATAATTTACATTAAAAAAAATAAAATGAAAACAAATAGGCAGAACCCTATATATAGTGGTACAGAAGATAAATTAAATAGAGGCCATTTTGTAGATTATATTGTAAATATAATTAAAAATGCGCCTGTAAAGAATAAATCTTTTACTATATCCATTAATGGTAAATGGGGGGAAGGAAAAACATCTGTAAAAAATTTAGTTATAGAAAAGTTATTATATTTAAAAAAAACATTTAGCCTTGCTATAATGGATTTTAATTGTAAGGAATTTGTAAATCAGGCGGAATTAAATAAAGTATTTTTGTCAAAATTCATAGATACTATGAAAAATAAAAAACGAAAAAAAGGATTTTTCAACTTTATTATTAATAATAAAAAATATATATTATATACTATTTTATTTTTACTAATATTAGCAGGGATTTTATATCCAAATATATTTGTACGTTTTTCATCAATAATTTTAACTTTTTTATTTATTTTTAAAACACAATTAAGAAAGGTTACAATAGCTTCAATAATGGATGTTTTGTCAAAATTTTATATAAAATTTGATGTTATTTATAAAATATTATATTATGATCCAATAACAGAACGTGGGGTAGAAAATTCTAGATTAATAAATTATATTGAAAAAAAATGCCTTTATGAAAAAATAGTTGTTTTTATTGATATTTTCGATTCTCTTGATGAAAATCGCCTTAAAGTATTGATGCAATTGGTTAATTCAAAATTAGATTTACCGAAAGTTGTTTTTGTATTATTTTATGATAAATCAATAATGGAAAATTGTTTAACTACAAAAATTTATTCTGGATCTGAATTTATGGAAAAATTTATTGATATTCAGTTGGATATGCCTTTAATTACCGATGATATTCTATTGAATTTTTTAAGAAATGAATTATTAGAAAAATATGGTATTAATATAAAATATTTAAATGAATTTAAATATATCAAGAATTATTTTATGTATTTAAGTAAAATATATGCATTTCTTGATAATTTTGATTTAAATTTTACTTTAATGATGAATAATTTTAAAAATAATAATTTTATATTTAATAAAACAGACTTTTTTCTACTAGAAATATTGAGATTTTTTGAAAATGATGTTTATAGAATAATAAGAAAGGGTAAAAGAATTTTAACAAAACATAATCTTAAAATTAATACGGATAAAGAAGCTTTTTGGTCTAAAATAAATGAAAATATAAAAAATAATTCAAAAGAAAATATATATGAAATATTGTTTAGTTTATTTCCATATTTACCCGAGCAATTAAATCTTAATAATAAAAAATATGATTATGATGAAGATATACTTATTCTAAATAAAGGAGTTGGTTATTTTGATTATTTTGATTATTATTTTATATATGAAATGAATGAAATTGTGATTTCCGAAGAAAATTTTAATATTTTAAAAAAATATTTAGGAAATAATGAGGAATTTATAGCTAAATTTAAACAAATATTTTCAATTATGGAAGATAATAATATTCATATATATACAGAAAGTGTTTTAAGAAAAATATTTAAAAGAATTAATGAAGCTGAATTATTAGATTCGATAATTGAACATAAAGAGAAACAAAAAGAATTTTTAAAAAATTTGATTTGGTTATATATTTACAGCAATAGAAATGTTACAAGTTCAGAACATTTAACTAGTATTTTATTAGAATATTGTAGAAGGTTTTCCTTTGATAATTTATTAGAAAATTTAAAACTTATTTTGAATGAATTTGATTATTTTAATTATTTTTATGTTTTAGAAATTTTTAATAAATGAAATGATATTTAAATATGTAAATTTTATGTTTGATAATAATAATATTTTAGATTATTTATCAAGAAATTCATTTAATTCAAGGTTACAAATTCATCATATAATTAATTTTATTAAAGATAAAAATTTAAACAATCTTAATGGTGAATATTTATTAAATAATAAAATAATTAGTTATTTGGAATCTAATAATTTTAAAAAATTTAAAGATTCTATTATTACTAATTATTTTAATTTATTATATTTATTTGTAGAATATTCAATAAGAAAAAAAATAATTAATGGGGATTTATATTTTGTTTTAGATATTGAGTCTCTTTATCCTTTTACGATTGAAGAATTAATAGAGATATTTAAAAAAAATAATGTTTCTAAAAAAGATAAAGTTTTTAGATTATTATTATTAAGTAAAATAGAAGATTAAGTGTTTTTCTATGCTATTTTATAATATCAAATTTAACTTTTTAGTAAAACCATTATTTTTAATATATAAAAACTTTGTTCTTAATGGAGTTTTCGCAAAAAAATTTTCTATAAAATTCAAAATATTTGTTTTTTGTAAAATTTTTATGTGGAAAATCTAATATAATCTACATATTTAAATTCAAAACTAAATGTTATTAGACAATTTATTGTCTAATAACATCCCAATATAAGGTATTATAATATTTTTTATTATAAAGTTAACTAATCTATAAAGTAAAAAAATAAAAGAAAATATTATTTTTTCGTATAATTTTTAGTATTTTCATTATTTTCCGGACTTAATATATTATCATTAGTGTTATTAATAGCGCCAATAATAGATTGATTTAAATTTGTATTATATACATTTAGAGCTTCTCTAATTTCTGAATTTTCTTCTCCTATTTTCTCCAATTGTTGTAATATAAATTTATCTTGAATTTTTAAATTTTTATTTTCAAGTAAAAGTTTAATTATTTCGAATTTTTTATATATAACAGCATAAAAAATTGGAGTTTCTTTACGATAATCTAAAACATTTACATCTATTTCTTTATTAGATAATAAAAGTCTAACTATTTCTGCATTTCCTTTTTCAATGGCATTATGAAGTGGAG
>CATOJU010000138.1 GCA_951800555.1 uncultured Rickettsiales bacterium
ACAAAAAAGCCCAAAAAGAAACCAATAAAAATTTTAAAAAAACTACAATTAAGGAAGATGAAAAAAAGGATTTTAAAAAATTTAATAGAGATGATAAAAATAGTAGTAGGGATAATAGAAAAGATGAAAAAAAGAATGATGATAAAAATAATAAAAATAAAAATATTGAGGATAATAATTCCAATAGTATAGCAAAAGCTCAAGCTGATATCAATACACAACAAAATGCTAAAAATTATAAAGAAAATAAAATAAAAAATAAAAATAGCGATTATGATGATGGAAATAATATTGAAAAAACTAACAAAAAGATTACAAAAGATAAAAGTGAAAAATATTCTAAGAATATTCATACTTTTATTTTTAATGAAGATGATGGAAATGATGATTTAAGGCATTTTTACAAAAATAAAAGAAAGAATAAAAAAAATGATAATGATAATTCACATTTACAACAAAAAATATTTAAAACTGTAAATATTCCAGATTTTATATCTATTAGTGATTTAGCTGATAGAATGAATGAAAAAAGAGCTGATATAATTAAAAAATTATTTACTATGGGAATAAAAACTACAGTAAATCAAATAATAGATGCAGATACAGCTGAATTAGTTGTTATGGAATTTGGGCATATACCTAATAGAGTTTCCGATTCCGATATAGAAAGTATTCTTAATAAAGATGAAGGTAAAGAATTTATTTCTAGAAGTCCAGTAGTTACAGTTATGGGACATGTAGATCATGGAAAAACTTCACTTTTAGATGCTTTAAGAACCACTAAAGTTGTTGAAAGTGAATCTGGCGGAATTACACAACATATTGGTGCTTCAAGAGTTGACTGCGGAGATGGAAGATTTATTACTTTTATTGATACTCCAGGACATGAAGCTTTTACTGAAATGAGAATTAGAGGTGCTAATATTACAGATATAGTAGTTCTTGTAGTAGCAGCAGATGATGGTGTAAAAGACCAAACTATAGAGGCTATAAATCATACTAAAGCAGCAAAAGTTCCTATGATAGTGGCGGTTAATAAAATAGATAAAGAATATGCTGACCCAGAAAGAGTTAAACAAGAATTATTGAATTATGATGTAGTTGCCGAAGAATACGGTGGTGATGTAATGTTTGTAAATGTTTCCGCAAAGAATCATATAAATCTTGATAAACTTTTAGATGCAATTTTATTGCAAGCTGAAATTTTAGATTTAAAAGCTCCAATAGACTGTAAAGCTAAAGGCGTTGTTATTGAAAGTAAAGTTGATCAAAAACAAGGTGTTATAGCAACCGTTTTGGATCAAGCTGGTATATTGAAGGTTGGAGATATAATTTTAGCCGGTACTAGTTATGGAAAAGTTAAAAAAATGGTTGATAGCAAAAGAAAAAATCAAGATGAAGTTGGTCCATCTATAGCAGTAGAAATTTTAGGTTTTGATACAAGTCCTAGTGCTGGTGAAATATTTAATGTAGTATCAACTGATAAAGAAGCAAGAGATATAGTATCCTATAGAGAAAGAAAACTTAGAGAGGCAAAAGAAGCCAAAAGAAGTAAAAATAGTGAAAGTTTATTACAACAGGTAAAGGGTAGTAATAAAAAACAACTTTCTATAATATTAAAATGTGATGTTAGCGGTTCCGTTGAAGCTATAGCTGGTAGTTTATTAAAATTAAATAATAATGAAGAAGTAAGTGTAAATATTATACATTCAGCCGTTGGTTCTATTACAGAAACAGATGTAAATTTAGCTTCTGCTTCAAATGCTATAATAATTGCTTTTAATGTTAGAGGTTCTAATAATGTCAAAGATTTGGCAAAAGAAAAAGATGTTAAAATTAATTATTATTCTATAATATATAATATTGTAGATGATATAAAAACTATAATGTCTGGATTATTGAAACCAGTAGAAAAAGAAAAAGTAATAGGACAAGCAGAAATAAGAAATATTATAAAAATATCTGGTGTTGGTAGTGTTGCCGGTTGTTATGTCATAGATGGTGAAATTAAAAGAAATTCAAATGCTAGATTAATAAGGAATGGTATTGTTATATTCAATACTAAAATAAAAACTTTAAAAAGATTTAAAGATGATGTAAAAGAAGTTAAAGCAAACTATGAATGTGGTATTTCTTTAGAAAATTATGATGATATAAAAGAAAGAGATATTATAGAATGCTATGATTTAATAGAAGAAAAAAGAACTTTATAAAAATAGGAGGATTATAAAATGGAAAAAACTAAATTAATAAATATAAATGCCACATCTTCAAAAAGAGTATGGGGTTTTACTGTGGATATATTTTTTTCAAATTTTTTCAGAATGTTGTTTTTGCAAATATTTATATTGTCGTCAAAAAGGATGGAAGAATATAAATATTTTATTTCTAATTTTGAAAATTTATTTGGTAATGTTGGTTTTTTTGAACTAAAAGATCATCATATTAGATACTTTGCAGAAAGTGGTATTTTCAAATACTTTGTTAATTCTTTATTTATTGTTTTTTTTACTGGTGCTTTATATAATTTTCTGTGTTATGTATTTTTAGGTTCTACTTTTGGACAAAGATTTTTATCATTAAGATTGTCTAATATAAAAGATGATAAAAAACCTAATATTTTTAAAGCACTTTTTAAGGCTATCTTGGTTCCATTACCTTTTGTGACTGTTTTTGCTTTAAGTTCTTTTACTATTTTATATTTGATAAATTTTCATCTTTATATACCAACAAAAAATAGTAAAATTTCCTATATTATAGCTAAAATTGTAGCAATATCAAATCCATTTATTGCTGCTATTGCTGCTGTATTTTTTATTTTATTTTGGTATGGATTTTATTATTTAAATACAAAAAGATTGCTATTAAGTGATATTTTAAGTAATACTAGAGTAATAGATCTTAAAAAAAGAGAATCCATTAATTTATTAATAAATGAAAAAAATAATTTATT
>CATOJU010000139.1 GCA_951800555.1 uncultured Rickettsiales bacterium
TTGGTTTGAAATTAAAATATTTAATACTTAATAATATATTTAATATTTTTAAAGTTAAAAAAATAAAAGACTAACTTTTTGGTTAGTCTTAATTTATTAATAATTATTATAAATCAAATTATCTATAATATTTGTTTTACATCAATATAATAGAATAAAACTTTTAAATTGTCTGCTAATTCATTAATTTTACTTACGTTTTCTGGTATAACTATTATAATATTATTGTTAGCAATTGTTGCCTCTAAATTATTTATACTTCTTTCATTTAAAATTTGATTTATTAATTGGGCTGCATTATTGTAGGTTTTTATAATTATATTATCTCCATTTACATCTATACTTAAGATTAAATTTTTTATCCAATTTGTTAATTCTAAAGGTTTATTATGTATAACATAATATGTTTCTTTGTTTTCATCTAAAATTTTTACAGTATTTAATTTTTTTAATATTCTTGATATATTTGATTGGGTGGTACTAAAACCTTTTTTATATAAAATATTAGTTAACTCAAGTTGAGTTTTAATTTTATTATTTTGAATTAAATTCTTAATAATATATTCTAATTTCATAATTAATCCTTTTAAAAATTTTTGTATAACTAATAATAATATATTAAATTATAAAATACAACCTTTTTTATATAGAATTTATAAAAATTTTTAAGTACTAAAATACCTTTATTTTCTAAGTAATATACGAATTTTATGTAAAATAGTTAATTAATAATTTTTAAAAAATTCATTTTTATTATTATTAATAAATAGTATTTGTTTTTTAATTTGGAGAAATTTTATACAAGTAATGTTATAATATAATTATTTGTTAATGAACATAAATATGACTAGGATAATTTAAGAAATTTTATTGAATGGTGGAGACAATGGGATTCGAACCCACGACCCCCTGCGTGCAAAGCAGATGCTCTAGCCAGCTGAGCTATGTCCCCTTATAAATATATATTAATAATTAATTATGTAAAAGTCAAGAGAAATTATTACAATATACGACATTGCTAATTTAACAGTTTATTTCCAATCATTATTTATTATTAAACAGAATATATTAATATATTTTATTATATAATAAATATAAATTATATTCTTAGTCCATTTTATAATAGTAGTTGTTTATTTTGTTAATAATAATAATGTTGTAGGTGAATATAAGAAATTTAAGAATTAACTGTTTTTTAAAGGGTGTTATAACTTCAAAAACTTCAAAAGTTTACTTTATAGCATTCACTAATTTATTAAAAGATTTCATTTTATAAAAACTATATATATAACAATAATGTTTAAATTATATAAAATAATATTACAAAATA
This sequence comes from uncultured Rickettsiales bacterium, assembly GCA_951800555.1. Classification (GTDB taxonomy): domain Bacteria; phylum Pseudomonadota; class Alphaproteobacteria; order Rickettsiales; family UBA1997; genus CATOJU01. The sequence goes on from CATOJU010000139.1 coordinate 1,331, forward strand.
AAAATTACTATATATTTTTTCTATTTTTCTTAATAATCTCCAACATTTTTTTTGCCAACCTTTCTTCAACTTCTTTTATAGAATGCCCAGTCAATTCAATAGGATTATAATTACAAACTTCTAATTTTACTAAAAAACAAGGTAATTTATTATCTCCAATATCTTTTATTATATAATTAGGAAGTTTTTTAAAATATTTTTGACTCCAATTTTGCAATTCTGTTTTAGGATCTTCTGGTGGTCTTAATTTTTCTTCATCTAATTTAACCCAAAAATTTAATATAAAATTTTTTACAGTTTCAAAATTAGAATCCAAATAAATTGCTCCAATAATAGATTCAACTAAATTTTCAAGATTATTAATATTTTCTCTACCGCCACAACTTTCTTCTCCAAAACTCAAAATCATAAACTTTCCAAGATTTAGTTTTTTTGCAATTTCATACAATGTATTTTTACCAACCAAAAATGCCTTTCTTTTTGATAACTCACCTTCTGTCTCATTAGGATGTTTTTTAAATAAATACTCAATTATTACAAAAGATAATATAGAATCACCTAAAAATTCTAATCTTTCATAATTAAATCTCTTTTTCTTTTTATCAAAAGATAAAGAAGGATGGGTTAAAGCTTCTGTCAAAAGTTGTTTGTTTTTAAAATTGTAATTAATTTTATCTTCTAATTCATTATACATTTTTATTATTAATATTATTTTATAATTTTAAACATTCTTTTAAACCTTATAGATTTATACCACTTCCAAAATTTAAAAAAAGAATCATTTTCTGAAAAAAATATTATATTTGCTTTGCCAACTATATTTTTATACGGAATATAGCCAGTTTCAATAAATCTACTATCAAGAGAATTATCTCTATTATCACCCATAAAAAAATAATGATCTTCTGGTACAAAAAATTCTCCATCTCCATCTTTAATATTTTTAAATTCAAAACTATTTTTAAATTTACTTTGTAATATTTTTATATCTTTTTTGTCTGTCAATTTCTCTTCATACTCCAAATAATCTTCTGAGTTTTTTTTATCATAATATTCACCTATATATTTTCTATCTATTTTTTCGTCATTTATATATAATATTCCACCTTCAACTTTTATTTTATCACCTGGTAGACCTATTAATCTTTTTATATAATTTATTCTAGGATTTGATGGTAATCTAAAAACTATTACTTCACCCCTTTTTGGTTTTTTTCTATCAAATATTCTATTTTTTATTAAAGGTATGCCAAATGGGATTGTATATCTCCCATAACCGTATGAAAATTTTGAAACTAAAATAAAATCACCCTCAAGTAGTCCTGGCTTCATTGAACCAGATGGAATATGGAATGGCTCATATAAAAATGTTCTTATAAACATAGCTAACAAAAATGCTATAATAATACTTTTAAAAAGACTATCCTCTTTTTTTATTTTAATTTGATTATTTTCATAAATTTCATCAAAATCATCTTCTAAAATTTTAGTTTCTTTTTCAGTAGAATATCCTTTATTAAATATTTTTGATTACAGAAAAATTTATAGAAAAAATTAAATTTTTAATTTTTAATTGAATATTTAATAAAACAAT
>CATOJU010000140.1 GCA_951800555.1 uncultured Rickettsiales bacterium
TCTTCTATTTCAAAATTTTCAATTTTATCTAATTTTATTTTAATTTTATTTTTGTTAATCCTAAACAAATCTATATTTTTATAATTATTGGCAATTTCAAAAGCATCATCGACATAATTATTATTAATTACAATATTATCAACAAGAGAAGCTAATAAAAAACTAATACTTTGAGAACTTTGTACAGTTTCTATATATTGCTTTTCACTAATATTTAAATCTTTTAGCATATTTTGAAATTTTTTAAAATCAAATTTTCCATTTGTAAAAAAATAACTTTCTTTTACTATTTCGTCCAATATTAATTTTTCCGGTTTTTTTAATTTAAAATTTTTTATTTCTAGATCAAGAATATCTGAGTTTACCATTTTTTCAATAGTTAAAAATATAAAATCTTTAGAATTTAATAAATCTAATGTTTCTTTGCTTTGATTTGCAGCATAAATTGATTGTTTTTCATTATTTAGAACATTAATAAACTCATTAATATTTATTTTATTACCGTCAATATTAATAATATTATATTTATTTGTCATAAATAAAATTCCACTGATACTAGATAAAACAAATGCTAAAATTAATATTCCTAACAAAAATTGTACAAAATTTGAGTTTAAATAATATTTATTCATTCTAATACTCTTTATTTCTTAAATATTATCAATATCCAAACTTTTTATTGGATTTATATAGTTTATTTTTTCGTCCTCAATTACTCTTTTTTTCCTCCTTCTTCTTTTATTAGCTTTTGTAAGCCTTAAATTTTTATAATCTTCATAAATTTTTTCTTTAATATAATTAGAAATTTCATTTTTTAATTGTTCAATTTCTGTGTCAAAATTTCTTTCCGCTTTATAAATAGTTATATATTTTATTTTAGATTCTGTTTTTGTAATAAGCTTTTCCTGCAAACTCAAACAATCTTCTTCTAAAAATCTCAAATCTTCACCAGCTCTTACCAATAATCCAGAAGCTGTGCAGGGTACTACAAAACTTAAATCATTCCTTTTTATTACTGGTGAAAGAAGAATATAATTTTCAATTTCTGGTCTTCTCATTACTAATTGTAAAGCTGAAAAAGCACCTATATCAATACCGCATACCCAAAATCCTTTGCTTTCAACATTTTTTGTATGCAGCCAATCCAAAACTGCTGTTAAATCTAATAAATTAATTGTATCTTCATCTAAATCTTTTTTATCACTTTTTATTTGTCTAAAATTAAATTCTAATGTAGAAAATCCATTTTTTGCGAATACATCGAATAAAGCATTAGTTACATCTTCATACATTTTCTTTTTTGCTTCAAAATCAACCGTATTACTACCAACTATTACTACAACTGGAGCATTTATATTTATACTATGTGAATATTTACAATTTAGTTTTCCTAAACTGGTTTTTAAAATTACTTCCGTCATTATAAATGTTAACAAATATATATTTTATTATTATATACTTAATTTTTAAAAAAATCAAGAAAAATTTTTGTTTGTTTCAGTGAATTTTGGTTTACTACTTTAATAGCAATTTAATATAAATATTATAATAAAAATTATAAAAATAAAAAATAAAAATAATAAAGTTAAAGTATAAATAATAAACAATGCTAAAAATCGATATTTTTTATTGATTTTTATTTGAATACTTTTAAACTTCTTTTAATTTTTAAAGAGCAACTATGATAACGGAAGAAAAAAATATTTATGAAAAAATAATTTTATACTATGATATATCAGAAAAAATAAAAAATGAAATATTAAAATTAGATGATATAGATGAAAGTATAAAATTTGATGTTTTAATGCCAGTAGTTGATAGGATAAAAATAACTGCCGATACTTTAATGGAAAAATATGTTGTTTTTTTAAAAGATCAGAGTAATAATATATTAAAAAACGAAATAATTGCTATTTTAGATAAATTTTTGGATTATATGTATATATATAAAAACAAATTATACGATGTTTACAAAGATAAATAATAACTACTAGAGGTAATATGCAAGAAATTTTACAAAAAGCAGAAGATTTAATGCAAAAAGCAGCTGAATCATTACACAAAGATTTAGCAACTATAAGTACGGGGCGTGCAAATCCATCTTTATTAGATCCTGTAAGGGTTGAGTCATATGGCGGAGCTATAGTTCCTTTAAAACAAGTTGCCAATGTATCTGCAACAGATTCTTCAACTTTATTTATTCAAATATGGGATAAAGGTCTTGTGACAAAAGTTGAAAAAGGAATAACAGCTGCAAATTTAGGTTTAAATCCTATAGTGGATGGGATGGGTATAAGAATTAATATTCCAAAATTAAGTGAAGAAAGAAGAAAAGAAATGTGTAAAATAGCAAAAAAATATGGTGAAGATAAAAAAATTGCTATAAGAAATATTAGAAAAGATTCTTTAGAATCTATTAAAAAAATTAAAAAAGAATTTAGCGAAGATTTAGTTAAAGATACGGAAAAAGAAGTTCAAAATTTAACTGATAAATACTGTAAAAATTGTGATGATGCAGTTGAAGCTAAAGAAAAAGAATTATTGACTATTTAGAATATAAAAAATGGATAAAATAATTGGCAGTTTAAAAGATAATTTTCCTGAAAGTATTGCTATAATTATGGATGGTAATGGCAGATGGGCTCAAAAACGTGGTTTTAAAATAAGATATGGCCATAAACAAGGTGCTGAAAATCTGATAAAAATACTTCAATATAGTAAAAAAATAGGAATAAAATCTTTGACTGTCTATGCTTTTTCTACTGAAAATTGGAAAAGACCGAAAACTGAAGTTAATTCTATAATTAGATTATTAAAATTTTATCTTGAAAAAAATAAAAATGAGTTTAAAACAAATAATGTAAAATTAAAAGTTATTGGTTGTTTAAATGGATTAAATGAGGATATAAT
>CATOJU010000141.1 GCA_951800555.1 uncultured Rickettsiales bacterium
CATATTTCTATTATTATATATTATTATTTTATTTATTTCTATTATTGCTATGCCGCCATTAATGGCGCCTACTCGGTCGAACTCGGCTGATTACGGCGGGTTTATAAATAATCCCGCCGCCTCGTTCCCGCTTTATTTATTGCTAGGCTTTTAGTTTTTAATTTTATTTTATATATTTTTTATTATTCCATATTTCTATTATTGTTTTTCATTTTTTAATTTTCTTTTATATTTCATTATTTTTTATTGCTGGGATTGTCTTTAATTATTTTGTATATTTAATATATTTTTTACTATACAACATTTCTAATATTATCTTTTATTATTTGATTTATTTGTTCTTTTTTATGCAGATAAAAAAGAACAAAAAAAGCTGTTTACTTTTTATCAAAAAGTAAAACAAAAACAATTACTTTATTTAAAGATTATTTTTTATTGATGGTAAAGTTTTTTATTGCTGTTATGTTCAATGACCGATTTTTTTATTATTTTTATTATTGCTATGTGAGTACCTGCCTTATTTAATGTTTTTCTTTTCTGGGATTGTCTTTAATTATTTTGTATATTTAATATATTTTTTACTATACAACATTTCTAATATTATCTTTTATTATTTGATTTATTTGTTCTTTTTTATGCAGATAAAAAAGAACCAAAAAAGCTGTTTACTTTTTATCAAAAAGTAAAACAAAAACAATTACATTATTTAAAGATTATTTTCTGCTGATGGGATTATATTTTATTATTTTGTATCTTTTTTTATTATTGCTATGCTCGAACTCGGCTCATTACGGCGGGTTTATAAATAATCCCGCCGCCTCGTTCCCGCTTTATTTATTGCTAGGCTTTTAGTTTTTAATTTTATTTTATATATTTTTTATTATTCCATATTTCTATTATTGTTTTTCATTTTTTAATTTTCTTTTATATTTCATTATTTTTTATTGCTGGGATTATCTTTAATTATTTTGTATATTTAATATATTTTTTACTATACAACATTTCTAATATTATCTTTTATTATTTGATTTATTTGTTCTTTTTTATGCAGATAAAAAAGAACCAAAAAAACTGTTTACTTTTTATCAAAAAGTAAAACAAAAACAATTACATTATTTAAAGATTATTTTCTGCTGATGGGATTATATTTTATTATTTTGTATCTTTTTTTATTATTGCTATGCTTGAACTCGGCTGATTACGGCGGGTTTATAAATAATCCCGCCGCCTCGTTCCCGCTTTATTTATTGCTATGTGAGCTCCGCTTTTTTTATTTATTTTTCTATTTTTTATTATTCTATATTGCTGGGATTGTATTTTATTATTTAATATCTTTATCATGTTCTTTTTTTGTTTCGTCAAAAAAAGAACCAAAAAAATACGCCTTCTTTTTTTGGTAAAAAAAAGAAGACAAAAAAACAATTACATTATTTAAAGATTATTTTCTGCTGATGGGATTATATTTTATTATTTGATATTTTTAATATATTTTTTACTATACAACATTTCTATTATTATCTTTAATTTTTGATAGTCTGTTATTATATATTTGGGAAGAGTTTCTGCATTAAGCCTTTTTTATATTTCTTTAATGCTTCAAGTTTGCGGCGCTCTGCGTCGATTAGTTCATCGGCGGTGCTCAATACTTCTGAAATTTTTTGCTGTTCTTCTAGGATTGGTGGAATTGGAAATTCTATATATGAAATATCATGCATATTTAATGACGGCAAAGCACTAAAATTTAAATGTTTTGATAATTTGTAATTATCTAATAGATAAAAAATATATTTCTTATCAAAATTATTAAAAGGAACTAATGCTGACAAATTGTTATCTATACATGTTTTTATAGATATTATTCTTTTCCTTTCCGATTTTATAGCTTCCCCAATTTTTGCAAATACTATTGAACCTATAGGTATAATTTTTGCTTTTAATTTTTTTAATTCTTCTTCATCTATATAATTGTTAGATTTTTTTATATATATAGAATTATCTTTTAAATTCATATCAGAAACTTTTATAAATGCTATTTCACCAATTTTTTTACCCTGATATTTTATTGGAAATCCACTACCACTAATAAAACTACCTATTTCAGATAATTTTTTTTCTTCCCATTCGCCTGATGTTTGGAATTCGGGGAAGCGAATTTCGGGTACTTTTTCGCCGTTTTTCGGAAACAGTTTCTGCATTAAGCCTTTTTTATATTTCTTTAATGCTTCGAGTTTGCGGCGCTCTGCGTCGATTAGTTCATCGGCGGTGGTGAGGAAGGAGGCGATTTTTTGTTGTTCTTCTAATGTTGGAGGCAAAATAATAGGCATATCCCATAAATGTTTTATATCAAAATTTAAAGAACCATGAGCACGACCCCCTATTTCAATATATTTTCTTAACCAATAACCATGATAATTATTATAAAAAAGATAATTTAAAATATTAGGATAATAGTTTTTATCAGTAATTCTAAAACAAATAAAAATACTATTTGGAACAGCTGCAATATTGTAATCATTAAGCATAGATATAAAGCCTTCAGGAAATTGTTTTGTAGCACTTTTATTGTAAGCAAAATCATATTTTCTAATTACAATATAATTTTTATACGAATCTCCCGATATTTCTTTTCCGAATTTTTCTGTTTGAGGTATTAAGCCCACACCAGATATAACACTCATAGGAATATATTTATTTTTTCCTGCTTTTTCTTTAATTATTGATGATATTTCACCTAAATTAGTAATATTCCAGCTTGGAGAATTTTTAAACTCTGGAAATCTTAAAGCGGGTATATTAATGCATAAAGATTTTTTACTGCTATTTTTAATATTATCAATCTTCATAAGAGCTTAAGTTCCTGATATTATTATCTTTTGAAAGT
>CATOJU010000142.1 GCA_951800555.1 uncultured Rickettsiales bacterium
AAAAATTATTAATATTTTTTTTATTAATTTATTATTTATCATTTATCTCCTAGAATTTTTATTTCTAACTCTAAATTAATATTTAATTCCTTTTTAGCTTTTTCTATAGCTGTATTTATAGCATTTTCAAGTCCTTTTGATGATTTTGCCCCATCATTAATCAAAAAGTTTGCGTGTTTTCCTGAAAAATTAGCACCATCAAAATTAATTCCTTGTAAACCTATATCTTTTATAACTTTCCAAGCTGGTAGATTGGATAAATTTTTAAAAGTTGAACCACAAGTTTTTGCATTAACTGGTTGTGTTTCAATTTTTTTATTTATCATATTTTTAAAGATTTCATCAATTTCTTTTTTATCTTTTTTTTTGTTTATTTTAAAAGTTGCTTCAAGAAAAATTAAATCATCTGGTAAATTATTTTTTCTATACTCCATATTGCATTCATTAGTACTATAGGTTTTTATTTTTCCTTCAACATCTATTGTTTTGATAGAAATTAAATAATCTTTTATTTCATTTCCATAACAACCAGCATTCATTTTACAGGCACCACCTATTGTTCCGGGAATACATCCTAAAAATTCATAGCCAGAAATTTCTTTTTCTTTAACTTTGTTGAAAAATTTTGAGTTTAGAACGCCACATTCAGCTACTATTCTTGTTTTTTTTATTTCAATTTTATTCAACTCTTTTGTTATTATAACAATTCCTCGAATTCCACCATCTCTTATTAATATATTTGAACCAGCTCCTATTACAGTTATTGGGTTTTTATTTTTTATTTTTTTTAATCTTCTTAAAAATAAAATTAACTCCATTTTAGTTTTAGGTATAAATAAATAATCTGCATTACCACCAACACCAAAATTTGAATATTTTGCTAAATTTTTATTTTTTAAAACACTTTCAAAAAGCATAAATTATTTCCATGCCTTTATTAATTGAAATTCAATAGAAAACCAAGCATTATATTATAACCTTCTTTTTCTTTTTTGTTATCTTGTAAAATTGTTGATGTAAAATTTATATATTCTGCATACATTGAAATATTTTTTGACATTTTATTTTCTATTGCGAAAGCAGATGATTTAAATTTAGTATAATTTTTATATTCACTGTCAAAGAATGTAACACTAAAAGAAAATTCATCAAGCTCATATGAAACACCATATGTTAAATATTTTCCTTTTTTTTGTGTGATTGGTGATAAATTTGGATCTTTTTCAACATTCCTTTCCGTTCTTCCAATTGAACCAGCAACCGTTAAACCAAAAAAATTAACATTACAGCCTAATTCTAATGATTTAAATTTATTAATTATATCTTCTGATTCTCCATCTGTTTTATTAAGAGAATTTGAAATATTTTGTTCACCAACAATAGATACGGCAACCCCAAGATTATCAAAAGTGTTTATATAATTTACTCCATAGTCAATAAATGTTCCTAAATTTATTTTATTATTAATTATTTGTCCTTTTAAGTCGCCAACATTATCAGGTTTTAAATAAACATTTGGAATTACACTAATACCAACTTGAAAGTTATAAAATTCAGGAGAATAAAAATTTATTTTTGTCAAATATTTACTTTTATCCCAAAAATCACGACTCATATCATAATTATGATAACCAAAATTTTGTGTTGTTAAAACACCTGGACCTAAAATATATGTTGGATTTTCCTTTTTATCATTATTTACTAGACTTATATATTTTGTAAAATTACCAGAAATTCCACCAGAGCCCAAAGCAATTGTATCTGCTCCAATTCTCATATGTTCTGCAACACTTACTGTATTTCCTAGTTCTAATCTACCATAGTAACCATATAAATAAGAATAAAATTCTTTTTCTTTATTAAAATTATTATTAAAAGTTTGTATAAATTTTACTCCATATTTTGTGATTTCATCTAATTCTCCATCTAAATTAACATTAATAGAAACCTCATTTTCAAAATTAGTAGATGAATTTTTTAGTTTATCGGTATTTGTATCTTTGTCTTTATCGGAATTAAATATTGCTTTAAAATCTCCATAACCTTCAAGTTTTATATCATAGTTTGTGGTAAATTCAGAATTTTTGACATATGAATGATTACTTGCTATTTGATAGGCATTAGTTGGTAAAGTTATTAATAAACATATAAATAATATTAAATAAAAAATCCTTTTATTCATTTTAAAAATATAAATTATATAATTGAATATATTATAAACAATTTTTATTAAAAATCAAGTAAAAATTTAATTTAATTATAGTTAAAAAATTTCTCAATATATATAAATGCTATTCCGGCGTTTTATATAATTATAAATTAGATCTTTAAATTTATATTTTTTATTATCATTTTTTCTAATCTATTTTATTATTACCAAATCGATAACATAAAAAAATTAAGACTTTACAGAAATAAAATTAATAACTTCCAGAAATCTAAAATACTTATATTATAGAATTGTAACTTTTGAAATAAAATAATAAAAACTAATAAATATAATAAAAATATATAAAAAATTAACAAATATTTTATAATTAAGTAGTTAATATTAGTTAATATAAAAATTTTTTTGTTAATTTTTCCATTCAATACTTTTCTTAAATCTTTTAATAACTTCTAATTTATCAAGTTTAAATCCAGTACTAACATAAATATTTTTCAAAGTTTTAATTATTTTTGAAAAATCATTTTTATTTCTAAAGCCAGCAAGAATTAAATCTATACCTCTAATATTAAATTTAGGAATTTTTGTTTTTTCTAGAAAATCTAAATTCCTTTTTAAATCTTCAAAACTAGTAAAATTATTACAAAAATTTAAAATAATTATATCTTTTAGAATTTCTTTATCTTCAAATTTGAACAATAG
>CATOJU010000143.1 GCA_951800555.1 uncultured Rickettsiales bacterium
AATGGTGTTCGGTCAAGATTATCTTTCAAGTTTATATCTACATTTGGTTGTTCAAGTAAAAGTTTAGCAATTTCTAGATTTTCTTTTCCAATAGCATAATGTAATGGTGTTTTTCCCCAAAGATCTTTTACATTTATCTTTATATTTGGTTGTTTAAGTAAAAGTTTGATAATTTCTGTATTTCCTTCTTTAATAGCATAATGTAATGGTGTTTCCCTCCAATAATCTTTTACATTTATCTTTATATTTGGTTGTTTAAGTAAAAGTTTGATAATTTCTAGATTTCCTTTTTCAATAGCATAATGTAATGGTGTTTTTTTACAATCACCTTTTACATTTATCTTTATATTTGGTTGCTCAAGTAAAAGTTTGATAATTTCTAGATTTCCTTTTTCAGCGGCATAATGTAATGGTACTTTTCCAAGTTCATCTTTTGCATTTATATCTATATTTGGTTGTTTAAGTAAAAATTTAACTATTTCTAGATTTTCATTTAAAACAGCTGAATTTAACATCTTATGACAATTTTGTTCTATGAAATTTTTAATTTTTTCTTTATCTTCATTAAAAATTTCTTTTAATATTTTATTAAATAAAAATTGTATTGCTTCTAAACTTAAATTTCCAACATTTATATTTTCTAAAAATGATTCTTTTTCTTCATTTTTTAATAAATTGTCAACTAGATCAAAAATGCTTTTTATAGATTCTGGACGATAGGTATTATCAAATAAATGAATCACAAAAAAATAATTTTTAAGAATATTTTCAATTCCATTACAATTATTTATTAAATAATTTAAAATAGCTGGATCATCTCTGCCACAAGCCGCTTTTAAATTATCTTTAGTTATAAGTTCTAAATTTTCTCCTTTTGAAATATGATCTTCTATAATATGAATTAAATCTCCATTACCACCAATTATTGCACTTTCTGCTATATTTTCTATATCATCTATTTTACCTTCATTATTTCGACAGTAATTGATTCCATTAAATTCTCCTGCACCTATTCCTGCTTCAGCAAGAGCTTTCATAAGTGCATTTGAATAGGTTAAATTATTATTTTTTTGTATATATTCAATAACTGCAGTTTGAAAATTACTTCCTTGATTATCAATAAATTCATCATTTTTGTCATAATATCTTAATATGATATTAGCTATACTAGAATTATAAAAGTTCTTTTCAAAAAAAATAGAATTTTCTCCATCTTCAGAAAGACCTTTAATTATATCATAAAAAAGTATATGTGAATAATTTTTGTATTCAAACTCATTAGAACTTTTATTTAAAAGATTATTATTGGCATCAAAAACATTTATAATTACTCTATCTCCAAGAAAGATATATTCATATTTCTCTATATTTCCATTTTTATCTGTTCCTGTAAATCTATATCTAAATATATTAACACCAATTATTTCCATTATTAGTTTTAATTTCTTTCTATCTTCCTCAGTAGCATTTTCTTTTAAAGTATCTGATATCATTTTATCCAATTTATTTTTATCTTCTTCATTAGCATTTTCTTTTAGAGCATTTATTATTATATCTAGCTCTCCATTTTTATTTGCTTCTAAAATCCTTATTGCCTCTTCTAATTCTTCTTTATCCTCTTCAATAGCATTTTCTTTTAGAATATTTATTATTTTTTTTAATTCATCTACATTTGATACTACTGTTCTACTACTAAAAATTTCTCCTTTTTCTTCTGCCATTGCTGTTTTTAAGTTTTTAAATAATTCTTCAAAAGAATGTTCCTCTTGATTGTTGTCTGTCATTTTTTTATTCCTATTATTTAATTAATAAAACTATAAATAAATCAAGAAATTGATATACCATATTTTTTAAAAAAGTCAAGAATATTAAATTAAAAAACTTTATAAATCTTTCGATAGCATTTAGGCAAAACTAAAACTAACGAATTACTTAATAATTTAAGAAAATTATAAATCTACAATATTACAAGAATTAAACAACTTCAAAAAATTTTTTGTTGTTATATTCTGTATTTCTTCAAATTTTAATCCCAATAAATCAGCCAAAAATTCAGCAGTAAATTTTGTATATAACGGCTGGTTAACTTTTCCCCTATAAGGAACCGGAGCTAAATATGGAGCATCTGTTTCAACTAAAATTTTATTTAATGGAATCTTTTTTGCTACTGACTGTACTTCTTTTGCATTCTTAAACGTTAAAATACCAGAAAAAGATATAAAACCATTTAGTTTTAAAGCTACCATGGCCAAATCCTCACTAGAACAAAAACAATGTAGAACAAAAGAAAAATCTTTTTTCTTCATTTCTGTTTCCAATATATTCTTCATATCTTCATCAGCCGCTCTAGAATGTATTATTAATGGCAATTTTAATTGCCTTGCAACTTCTATATGTATTAAAAAATTATCTATTTGTTTATTTTTATTAATTTCACTGCTATAAAAATAATCAAGCCCGCTTTCACCTATGCCTATTAATTTTTTATAATCTTTATATTTTAGTAAATCTTCAATTCCAATAACTTTATTATCAGTTTCTTCTGGATGATGACCTATGGAACAAAAAACATTATTATATTTTTTAGTAATTGCAATTACATCTTCCGCGTCATCTATATTTGCACAAATGTTATTTATAATTTTCACATCAAAATTTTTAGATTCTTTAATTACAGAATCTAAATTTAATCCTCTTTCTTCTATTGTTTTTAAATGACAATGGCTATCAATCAAAAAATTATATTCCATATCTTTCATATTATTTCAATTTTGTTTTTATATTACTTATACCTCTTATTTCCTGAAGTTTAGATTCTTTTTCTTTTTTCTCTACTTCTGCAATATATTCATTTTCTAT
>CATOJU010000144.1 GCA_951800555.1 uncultured Rickettsiales bacterium
TGATAGGATGCCATAAATATCTATATAATTTTTATAAAGGAAAAATTTATATAACTATAAAATTATTTATGAATAAAAAAATATAATTAAAAAATAATATTTTATTTTTCTTTTTTAAGTGCTATTAAAATATTAATTATACTTGCTGGAGTTATTCCCATAATTCGACTTGCTACCTCAATATTATAGGGTTTATGTAACTTTAATTTTTCCTTAACTTCATTTGTCAAACCACCAACAGAATCATAATTAAAATCCACAGGAATTAAAATATTTTTTTCTTTTTCTAATAATTTTATATCTTGATTTTGTCTTATTATATAAGGTTCATACATAGCTTCTATAACTATTTGTTTTTGTATATCTTTATTAATATTAGCAATTTCAGGAAAAATACTTTTTAATTTATCAAGATTTATATTTGGATGAGCTAATAAATCATAGGCGTTATGAACTGTACCATCTTTTTTAACATTTATATCATATTTTTCCAATTGATTTGGTGTTATAGTTTTTGATTTTAAGAGATATTTTGCATTTTTTAATTTTTCTTTTTTATCAAAAAATTTTTCTGTTCTTTCTTTTGAAATACAGCCAATTTTTATACCAAATTCTGTTAATCTTAAATCTGCATTATCTGCTCTTAAAAGTAATCTATATTCAGCCCTTGATGTAAACATTCTATACGGTTCTGTAACTCCTAAAGTTGTTAAATCATCAATCATAACTCCTATATAGCTATTTTGCCTATCTAAAACAAAATCGTCATCAATGACACTATTTATTCCTGCTAATAATCCTTGTCCTGCAGCTTCTTCGTAACCAGTAGTTCCGTTTATTTGCCCAGCCAAAAATAAATTTTTTATTTTTTTTGTTTCAAGAGTTGGTTTTAATTCTAATGGGTTTATATAATCGTATTCTATTGCATAGGCATATCTTAAAATTTCACAATTTTCAAGACCTTTAATAGTGTGTATAAATTCTTCTTGAACATCTACTGGCAATGAAGTTGAAATACCATTTGGATATACAACATTACTGTTTACGCCTTCAACTTCCAAGAAAATTTGATGTCTCTCTTTATCTGCAAATCTGACAATTTTATCTTCAATGGAAGGGCAATAGCGAGGACCTTTCCCTATAATATTTCCTCCATAAAGCGCCGATTTTTTAATATTATCTTTAATAATTTTATGTGTTTTTTCGTTTGTATAGGTAATACTACATTCTACTTGTGGAACATTAATTTTTTCATTCATATAAGAAAATGGTTTAGGGATTTCATCTCCTTTTTGAATTTCTAATTCACTGAAATTTATTGTATTTTTATTAATTCTTGCTGGTGTTCCAGTTTTTAATCGCCCTAAATCAAAATTGTGTTTTTTAAAAAACTCTGCCAATTCATTTGATGGTTTTTCATTTATTCTACCAGCGGGCCAATTTTTATGTCCTACATGCACTACACCATTTAAAAAAGTTCCAGTAGTTACAATAACACTTTTAGCTAATAATTCTCCATTATTCAAAGTTTTTACACCTTTTACTTTATTATCTTCAACTAAAATATCTATCACTTCATCTTCTATGAAATCAATATTTTTATAGGAAAATAGTAATTTTCTCATAGATTCTTTGTATAATTTTCTATCAATTTGACATCTTGGCGACCATACAGCCGGACCTTTACTTGCATTTAAAATTTTAAAATGTGTTCCTGACATATCGGCACATTTTCCCATTAAACCACCTAATGCATCAATTTCTCTGACTATTGTTCCTTTGGCAACTCCACCAATAGATGGATTACAAGATAGTTCCCCAATATTTTCAATGTTAAAAGTAATTAATGCAACTTTTTTATTCATTCTTGCAACAGCAGCCGCTGCTTCTACACCAGCATTTCCACCACCTATAACTATAGTTTTATACATTTTTTTGTTTATCTTTAAATTCTTTAACTTTTAAATCTAAGTTTCTTCTATTTTTAAATTTTTTAATTTTAAAATATATTTTTTCGCTTAATATAATTAATCCATAGAAAACAACAAAAATAGGTAAAAATACAAAAAGTAATACTAAATATTCTATAATTAAATGACAAGATTTAAATAATGAATCTATAGAATTTTTTATAACTTTTAAAAAACTCCAATGTTGATTTTGTTTGTTTTCAATAATTTCTGGTTCTAAGGTTAGATATACATTTGAATAATCTACATTTTTTTGAATTCTGTTATTTTCTTTTTCTAATCTTTCAATTTCTAATTGAGTATTATTTAATTCTTTATCAATAGCTAATATATCACCTAACTGTTTTACTTGGTTTTTCATTATTTCCCTTAATTTATCTCTTCTAGTATATAAATTTTTTAATTTATTTTCAGTATCTTCATATTGTTCAGTATAGTCTATACTTGAAAAATTTTCACTTTTTATATAACCAATTTTTTTTATAAAGTCTAAATATTCATCTACTTTTTCACTAGGAACTTTTAATTCAAGATTAATGGCTTTTTTATCTAAATATTCATAGGAATAAAAACTTGTTTCATAACCATTAAGTTTATTTAATTCTTTTTCTATTTCATTTTTTGCAAAGTTTATATCCTTTACAACTAAATTTAAAGTGAAATTTTTTACAATTTTTTTATTATTTTGTTCATTTTGTAAATTTATAAATCTGGTATTTGCCGACATTGGAACAGCTATATCTCTTAAATTTTTAGTTTTATACATTTCTTTTGTCGTTATATTCCCAATAATATTTCCGTGATTATGAAAATTTACTATAAAAAATAATAATAATACTAAAAATAAAACTAAATTTTTATTCAAAAATTCATTAAT
>CATOJU010000145.1 GCA_951800555.1 uncultured Rickettsiales bacterium
TAATAGATTCCTCCACTTCGTTCCGGCAAACTGCGGCAGGACGACAAGCTAAAATGATTATGCAAGCATATCATTTTCCTGCCTTGTTTTCCACATTAAGAATTTCTAAATAAACAAGTTTATTAAGTAATTCTAATCTGGAATGACATAAATAATGGAAAATTAACAAAATAAACATACTTACAATAAAACATAATTTGGAATGACACAAATAAAGGGAAATCAAGAAAATAACAAAATATAATAATAAGAAAAGGATATAAGATAAAAAGTAAATAATATTTAAGAACAAATAAAAAATTATTAAATATATATGAAAAATAAAAATAGTTTTATGCGGGAGGTCTAATATTAAACAATAAAAATTCTAAAAAAAATAGTTTAAACTTTACCTTAATCTTAAAATTAAAGGTAAAGTTGGTATTGAAATACCTTTTATTATCAATATTGAGTTTATTAAATTCATCTGTAATTAGAACAATATTTTTTTATAAATTGTTTTGACAAATCTTTTTTTAATGTTTTTTTTTATTTTTTGAATGTTTTTTTATATAAAAGTCAATTAAAATAAATTAAAGTTTTTTAACATTTTTATTGATTTATTATAATTTTTATATTAATATATTTATTATAAAATAATTTTTAGAAAAATGGATAGTTTAGACAGCTTAAAAAAGGATATAAAATCTACAAAAGATCTACAAGGTATTATTTCTACAATGAAAGCTGTTGCTTCTGTGAATATCAAAAAATATGAAAAAACGGCATTGAATTTATATAAATATAGAGATAATATAGATTTAGGTATTCAAGCAATTTTGCAAAAGTATCCTGTAATGTTAAAATATATTGATTATACTGAAAATATTTATGAAAAAAGCAAAAAAAATAATATAGTAATAGTTGTTGGGTCAAATCAGGGGCTTTGTGGTCGTTTTAATGACAAAAATGTTGAATTTTTTGTTGAAAATGAATTAGAAAACAAGGACTTTAATTATGTAATAACGGTAGGAGATAGAATAGAAAGTATAGTTCAATCAAAAGGTATAAAAATTGATAAAAAATTTAGTACCCCAAATTCTATAAATAATATTACTAATTTAGTTTATGATCTATTTGAAATTATAGAATCGAAAAAACAAGAAATTAAAAAAGTAGTTGTATATTTTACATCATATAATACAAAAAATAATGGAAATTTAACAAAAAAGAAAATTTTTCCTTTGGAAAAAAACTATTTCGAAAAATTACAACAAAAAATTTGGCCAACTAATAGTACACCATTTTGGAGAATTGAAAATAAAAATTTAATTTCTGATTTAATAGAACAATATATTTTTTGTAATTTGTATCTTTCAATATCAAATTCTATGGCGGCAGAACAAAGGAATAGATTAATTACATTACAGGGAGCAGAAGAAAACATAAAAGAACATATAGCTTCTACAATATTAAAATATAATCAAAAAAGACAAGGAGTTATAACAGCTGAATTAATTGATGTTGTAACTGGATCAAGATTTTTAAAGAAAAAAGTAAACTAATGGGTATAAAAAATAATAATATTATAGTAATTTCTGGACCAACTGCTAGTGGTAAATCCTACTTAGCATTGGAATTAGCAAAAAAAATTAATGGTACCGTTATAAATGCAGATGCAATGCAAATTTATAAAGGTTTACCGATTTTATCAGCCCAACCTAGTGTTGAAGAAAAGAGTATGGTCGAACATAAACTTTATGGAGTTTTTGATCCAATTGAATCAAATTCTGTTTTTAAATGGTTAAAGCTGGTAAAAAATATAATTGATAAAACAGTTAAAAATAACAAAATTCCTATTGTTGTTGGCGGTTCCGGGATGTATATATCTAGATTAATTAATGGAATTAGAGAATTACCAGATACTGATGAGAATTTGAGAATAAAATTAAATGAATTATATAATGATATTGGTTGGGATGAGTTTTATAAAATTGTTGAAAATATAGATAAAGAAAGTCTAATAAATTTAAAAAAAAATGATAAACACAGATTAATTAAAATTTATGAAATATATAAAACATCTGGAAAAAAATTGAGCGAATGGGAAAAATTACCGAATAGTAATATTTTTGATATAAATGATTTTATACATATTAATTTATTTCCCGATAGGGATATTTTGTATGATAGGTGTGAAAAAAGATTTAATATTATGATGAAAAGTGCCGTTGATGAAGTTGAAGTTTTTATTTCAAAATATGATATTTTTAACGGTAAAAAATACCCAATTTTAAATACAATAGGGCTATTAGAAATTAAAGATTATATTGATAATAAAATTAGTTTTGATGAAGTTGTTAATAGAGCGGTAAAAAAAACAAGAAATTATGCAAAGCGACAATATACTTGGTTTAAAAATCAATTTAAATTTCTTGACTTTTTAATAAATGAAATACCTAATTGTGATAATATTAATTATATAATTGGAGGTATTTTAAAATGAAAACTTATACGATTTTTATAATGGAAAATAGAAAAAATAGAGCTGTTGAGGATGTAATTTTAGTTAAAGAAGGATTTAATTTTTTTGCAATGATTTTTAATATTTTTTGGCTATTATATAATAGGCTTTGGCTTTTTGCTGGTATTAGTTTTATTTTAGTAAATGTTGTATTTTCAATATTTTCTACCTATGTGTATTTTATATTTTTGTTGCTTTTTTTTATTTTTTTGGGTTTTGAAGCGAATAATTTATTAATTTATAGGTTTCAAAGAGAAAATTATACATTTGCTGGGTTTAGTTTAGGGAAAGATGAAGACGAGGCAAAAATTAAGTTTTTAGATTCTATAAATAA
>CATOJU010000146.1 GCA_951800555.1 uncultured Rickettsiales bacterium
TTTTTTTGTTGGGGTAATTCTTAATAGTTCAAAACAAAAAAATAATCATATGAATAATGATATAATAATAAATGAAAAAAAAGATTTATCAATTAATAATAGAAAAAATGAAAATAAAGAAGAAATGATAGATGAAGATGCACCAAAAATAAATGAAAATGAAATTAAAGATAACGATGAAAGTATAGAGATTGAAGGGAATATTCAAAATATTGAACAGAATTCTAAAAATTATATTATTGATAACAATAGAATAGCACAAAATAATAATGGATATATAAAAAAGAATGAAGTTATTCCAATTGCTGTTCCTAAATAATTTATATAGGTAATAATATATGGAAAAAGATACTATTTTTGCTCCGTTGACTATAAAAGGAAGGTGTAGTGTATATTTAATAAGAATTTCAGGAGAAAAAACTCTTGAATGCTTAGAATATTTAGGAGTAAATAAAAAATTAGAAGATAAAAAGACAATACTTTGTAAACTTAAAAATAATGAAAATGATATATTAGATGAAGCTTTAGTTACGTTTTTTAAAGAACCAAATAGTTTTACTGGTGAAAATGTTTGTGAAATTAGTTTACATTGTTCAAGTTATATAATAAATACTGTTTTTAATATTTTATTAAATATAGAAGGCGTTAGATTAGCAGAACATGGTGAATTTTCAAAAAGAGCGTTTATAAATAATAAATTAGATTTAATTCAAGCTGAAGCTATAAACGATCTAGTTAATTCTGAAACAAAATTACAACATAAACAAGCAATAGAACAATTGGAAGGAAAAAATTCTAAATTTTTTGAAAATTTGAGAAAAAACATACTTGATATAAATGGGAACATTGAAAGTATAATTGATTTTCCAGAAGATGATATAGATGAAAGTATTTTGAAAAAAACCCAAAATAAAATTAATAATATAATAGAAAATATTAAAAATATTTTAAATGATAATAAAGTTGGAGAAAAAATTAAAAAGGGTTTAAATATTTCTATAATAGGTGAGCCGAATGTTGGTAAATCAACATTTTTTAATTTTTTAGCAAAAAAAGATATAGCAATAGTTTCAAATATAGAAGGAACAACTAGAGATATTTTACAAGTTTGTTTAGATATAGATGGTATTCCAGTAAATTTTTTTGATACAGCGGGAATTAGGGAAACAGTAGATATTATTGAAAAAGAGGGAGTAAAAAGAGCTATAGAAAATGCAAAAAATGCTGATTTAAAAATACTATTATTAAGCCCAGAAAAATATAATATAAATGAAAATTTTAAAAGTATAATTGACGATAATACTTTAATTATTTTTAATAAAATTGATTTATTCAATAATGGAGAATTTGAAAAAATAAAAAATAATTTAGTATATAAAAATATTATTGGAATTTCTTTAAAAGATAATATAAATACAGCAGAAGTTTTTAAATATTTAGGTAACTATATTAATAAAGTAATAACGCCATATATTGGTACAAATATCACCCAAGAAAGATATAGAAAAGAATTAAAGCAAGCTATAAAATTTTTGGAAAATATAGATTTTAATTTACCAATAGAAATAATTGCAGAAAATATTAGAAAAGCCAATTTTTGTATTGGAAAAATTACCGGTCAAATAAATACAAATGAAATTTTAAATAATATTTTTGGAAAATTTTGTATAGGAAAATAACAAGTATATATAATACTTAAGGTAATATTATATAATTGTTAATTATATTATTTTTTGAGTATATTCTACAAAATAGATTATAATATAAAAAATTTAATTTTTCCCTTGAAAACTATAAAATTTTTGTTATAATAAAATTATAAAAAAATAATTAACAAAATTTAATAAAAATATAGGAAATAAAATGCCATATGATATAGAATATATTTTAGGAAAACTTAAGGAAACTAAAAATCGTTCAATTTTTCCAAAATATCCTATTACATTTCTTCCAGTAAATACCTATGAACAGGTAAAAGAATATTTTGAAGAGGATAATAATAAAAAAGTAGATATTATAGAAAATTTAGATAATTTAAAATTTGAAACCACTATTGAAAATAAAGAAAAAAAGAAAATAGAATATACAATTGAATTTAAAAAAGATAATATTCTAATAAATGGTGAATCTATTTGTTATAATTTAGATTTACTTTTACCCGTTATTGATGACTGTTTTAAAAATAAAAAGTCTAATTTTTATAAAAAAAATAAAAATGGCTTAAGTATATTAACTATGATACTTAAGAATAATATTTGTAAAGGTAGTGGAGTAGATATACTATTAAACAAAATTCAAGGTTATATTTCTAAAGAAAATATTGAACCCAATGAAGAATTTATAAAAGCTATTTTTGAAGCAGGAAATGTTGATTTATTTAAATTCTTTACTGGAAGTTATGAACATTTATTTAATAAGGATGCATTAGCTAATGCCTGTTTTGGTGGTAACTATGAAATAATACATATATTAGAGGATAAACACTATGAAATAAATTTTAATACATTAAAAGGAGCCTGCGCTGGTAATGACCCTGATATAGTTAATTATTTATTGAATAAATATTATGAAAACTTTGATTTAGAAAATGTAGACAATTTTTTAAATAATATAATTGAATTATTTGGATATATTAAAAACCCAGAAATAGCTTCAATCTTTTTAGATAAAATAGATGAAATTATAGAAGATAATTCAAAAATAGTTTCAAATATTTTTGATAATGAAATAGTTTCAAAAATTTATAATAAAAAAGAAAAAGAAAAAATAAAAAAATATTCAAAAGAAGAAAAAGATAAATTAGTTAGAGATTATTTATA
>CATOJU010000147.1 GCA_951800555.1 uncultured Rickettsiales bacterium
TTTTATTAATTCTCTTCTTTCTTGCTCACTTAAATTCTCTAATATTAATTTAACAATTTCTGGATTTTCACTTTTAGCAGCATAATGAAGTGCTGTTTCTTCCCATTTATCTTTTTTATTTATTAATTCTTTTCTTTCTTGCTCACTTAAATTCTCCAATAATAATTCAACAATTTTTGGTTTTTTACTTTTAATAGCATAATGAAGTACTGTTTCTCCATCTTTATCTTTTTCTTTTATTAATTCTTTTTTGTATTGCTCATTTAAATTCTCTAATAATAACTCAACAATTTCTGAATTTCCTTTTTTAGCAGCATAATGAAGTACTGTTTCTTCCCATTTATCTTTTTCTTCTATTAATTCTTTTCTTTCTTTCTCACTTAAATTCTCTAATATTAATTTAACAATTTCTAGATTTCCGCTTAAAACAGCATAATGAAGTACTGTTTTTCCATCTCTATCTTCTTCTTTTATTAATTCTTTTTTTTCTTGTTCATCTAAATTTTTTAATATTAATTTAACAATTTCTAAATTTCCTTTTTCAGCAGCATAATGAAGTTCTGTTCGTTCATATCTATCTTTTTCTTTTATTAATTCTTTTTTTTCTTGCTCACTTAAATTCTCTAATATTAATTTAATAATTTCTAAATTTTCATTTTTAGCAGCATAATGAAGTGTTGTTCGTCCATATCCATCTTTTTCTTTTATTAACTCTTTTCTTTCTTGCTCACTTAAATTCTCTAATATTAATTTAATAATTTCTAAATTTTCATTTAAAACAGCATAATGAAGTGCTGTTAGTCCATTCCTATTTTTTTCTTTTATTAATTCTTTTTTGTCTTGTTCAATTAAATTCTCTAATATTAATTTAACAATTTCTAAATTTTCATTTAAAACAGCATAATGAAGTGCTGTTAGTCCATTTTTATCTTTTTCTTTTATTAATTCTTTTATTTCTTTTTTATTTTTAAGTTTTGATTTAATTGCTTCAAAAATTGATTTAGTTATTCTTGGATTTTTGATAAAATTATATGCTTTTATTAAATAAATATATTTCCAATCATAATTATTTAATAGGTATTCAACTGCAGTAATATTATTATCATCAACGGCTGTACAGAGTCCTTCTAAAGCTTCGGAAGTAATGCTTTCCTTTTTTTCATATCTATCTTCAAAAAGTTTTATTGTATCAAGACATCCACTAAAAAATATTTCTTTTTCGTAATTTTGTATATTACATTTATTAATAAGAAACTTAACCGCTTCGGTATCACCAACTTTACATAAAATTCTAATAAAAGCATTATTATTAATATTAATGTCATTTTCACTAATATACGATATAAATCTTCTTCCACTATATTCTCCACTCATTTTTATTTTTTTTTCTTCCTCAAAATAGTATTTTAATACTGTATAGGCCATACTAATACCGTTTTCATTTTCCATTAAATAAATGGATTTATTACCATTTGTATTTATATCATTAATTATACGAAAAAATAGTTTATCATCTATATTATATGTTTCTTTAACTGGTTTATCTATTAATTCTTTTTCATTAAAATAATAAAATCGATAATTATTATTATATATTTTTTTTAATTCTTCCTTTTCTACCTTTCTTAATTCAATTTTTCCTTCATTAATTGAAAGTATTTTTGCAATATTTTTATTATTTTTATCTTTTTTCAGACCAGTAACAAAATATAATCTATTTAAAGATTGTTTTAATCTTGCCATCTCCTTTACACCATTTTTAACTTCTTTTTCAGTTAATTGTATTTTTCCCTTTGATCCTTTTTCTTTTTCGATAAAATCATTAACTTCTTCATCTGAAGCAGTTGCATGGGTAATTTTTATCCTAATAAATTCATTCATTAATTTATCTAATTCACTTTGTTCAGTAGCGGTCATATTTGTTTTTTTCTTTAATTCTGTCATTCTTCTAAAAACATTTTTTTCCTTTTCTGTTAATTTTACACCTTCAATATCTTGTCCATAATTTTTCCCATCTATAACTATTTCCTCTGTCATTTCTCTGGCTTCTTCTTCACTGTTAGCTATATAGGTGAAATATCTAAATAAGATTCTTCTTCTTCCTAGAAAAGATCTATAATCTTTTAAAATTTTTTCAATTTTTTCTATATTTAAAGTCATGTTAATTCTCCTTGTTTATTTATAATTTTTATAAGTAAAATATATTAAAATAATTAATCATATTATATAATATTATATATTATTGATTATAAGTTAATTGTTTGTGTTTTGAAAGTCAAGGGGATAATAGAATAAAGGTCTTTATTCAACAACTGTTTAACATCCCATTTTCCCTCATTTACATAATATCTATAATACTTATTTATACTATTTCCATCACTACATATTATATACTTATATATTACTAATTCTATAGATATCTCTAACATATTTTTAGATTTACTGTAGGCTTTAGTCTTTCTATTTAATCTAGCTAAATCCATCGGTATGTAGGTAATCTATATTGATTATTTTATTTTTATTTTCTCCTTCTTCTTTTATTTCTTTTTTTGTTAGATCTAATTTATTATTATTACTTAATAGATTATACATTAATAGATTAGCATTTTCTATATTATCATTACCTACTCTAAAATCTATTATTCTTCCTTTATTCCTGTCAACAATAGTCCATATCCCTTTATCCAAATATGATTTTCCTTTATTATTTTCGGGTTTTTTTTAATATAGGTAAATAACTCATCCATTTCCATAACTATTAATTTTTTATTATTACTATTTTTATTATTAATTACATTATTATTTATATTTT
>CATOJU010000148.1 GCA_951800555.1 uncultured Rickettsiales bacterium
GGGATCATACTTGACAGGGCGGGGCTGGGGGCGCGGATGGGAAATATTTGACGCGGTTTTTGAACGAAGTGCAAAAATCGTGGCAAATATATAACTACTATATTTTTGCCTTGAAAATTTGTACAAATATACTTCATTATCTAATAATAAAAATATACTATTTTCAAGCATTTTCTTTGAGTTTTTAATTATCATATATTTTTATACATTTCTATAAATGAGTTCTTAAAGCAGATTTAATCCACTTTATAAATAATAAAATATTATATTAAATATTTTTTTAAAGTAATATAGGATTAAGAACTAAAAAATTTTAGGATATAACAATTTTTAATTTTTTTATGTTTTATCAAAAAGTTTTCATATAACCTTTTAATATCATTTTTAGAATTTTTTTTTCAACAAAATTCTAAATAATGGAGTTTTGATCAAACTAATAGAATTTTTGATATATATTTTAAAACCTATTTTTATTTATATAAAAAAAATGGGAAAATCTTCATTATTTAAGATAAATAATATCAAAAAATGACCTCTTTATTTTTGCAAATATAATGCATATTTATATTGTTCTCTGGATATAAAACATTACAGATGATAAAAATATCACAAATAGCTTTTTGAAAGAGGAAAAAATCTAATTAAAGTCAACTTTTTTAAGAATTTTTGTAAAATGGTTCTTTTACATAAATTGATTAAAGAAAATGAAAATCTATTATTTTTATTTGGTTTTATATTAGATGAATATAAACTATTTTTAAAAAAATATATCATACTTTTATGCAAATATTGACTTTGATGACAATTTTCATTTTATTGAATAAAAGATGAATAATTCAATCTAAAGAAATGCTATCAATGATTCAATCTAATATTTTTTAAAAGCATGAATTAAATATTTTATCTATAGCAAAATATTTAAGATTACCTAAATATTTCCCAAAATATAATGAAATTTCTGTTTTTTAATTTTTCAATCTTATTTTAACAAAACACCAACTTTGAAATCTTAAAATCCAATTAAAAAACAATTTATTAAATATTAAATATGTTTTGCAGATTTTTATCCCAAAAAAAGATATTAATCAGAGTTTTTTTGATAATCGCAAATAATAATGACTTTTAAAAAATTCGATCCCGTTTAAAGTTAGTTTCATAATTTCTATGTTTTTAAGATTAATATCAAAAATGTAATGAATTATTTGTAAATCAATAAATATCTATGAAGATAATAAAAATTTTTATCCATTAAAATAATTGATTTCACCGAAAATAATTAAACACCTTTTTTTAATTTATATTTGGATTTTTAATTATTTTATCTGACAATAATTATTAGCAGCATGTATTGATTAACAATTTAACTTTTAATTCCATTTTAATCAATTGCTTATGGAGATAATGGTAAAAAACATGCTTTTCTTATTATGAAATTAGCAACAGACCTAATCAAGTAATTAAAGTAATAATCATTAAAACAAAATATATAATACATATAAAATAATATTATTAAATTATAATTTAAAACACTTCAATATTCAAGAAAATAAATCAACTTTTTAATTGGAGGTGAAGTGAAAATCATTTTTGTCCATTAATTTTTTTTGTCTATACACTATAATTCAAAAAGGGATATTACAAATGTCCCGAGTTTAACGGTCATTTTTAACGGCAATATTTTTTGTGAAGTGAAGTAGGGACATTTGTCCCTACTTTAACGGCTTTTTTTAACGGCCATTTTTGAGAGATAAAAATTTGTTTTTGATATATTTTATTAAAAATATTATTTAAAATATTATTTTAACAATTATTTATTTAATTTTAGGTTTTCTAAAATTTAAAAATTAATTTTTTATTCAAATTGTTTAGTTATGATAAGAATTATGAAGATGATTCTTCAAATTGCTGGTCTAATCTCTCTTTTAACGTTTTGATATTCATGCAATCTTTTGATAAATGACCAAATTTATTGCAAATTGTACATTTTTTTGAATTATCAATAATGATATTATTTGATTCTAAAATTTTTTTAAGTATAGGTCGTTCCACTTAAGTGTAGCATCTCAAAGTAGGAGTAAAAATGAACATAATTTTATGCTTTTATTAAAATATACAGTCTTTACGGGATTATAACGGAAATATCCACTTTAATAACGGAAAAGTTCATTATGATAACGGAAAAGTTCATTATGATTACGGAAAAATACGATTTCATAACGGAAAGTGTAACCATTTTTTTGTGAAATTTTTTTTAATAAAGCACTCACTTAAAAAATCATGATTTATATATATTATTTTAATTAAATTTCCAATATATCACATATACGTTGCCTTATGAATATTTTCTAGTTATATATTCTTGCATCAACTTATAAATAATATTTACAAAATAGATTAATTGAATATTTTTGGTAATTTTCAGATGCCAATAGTTTATATTAAGTATTAATCTTAAATATATTCCATTAAATCCAATTTTTATGAGAAAAAATTTTTGATGATATTTTTTGAAAAAAAGTTTCTTTATGTTTATTTTCCAATTTTCGGTATCTATTCCATATTTATGATGATTTTAAATCTTTTTATTTATAATTTATTAAATAAAACCATGATTTTTAAATGAATGTTTTATAAAAAAGATTTTCACAAAAAATGGTTACACTTTCCGTTATGAAATCGAATTTTTCCGTAATCAAAATGAACTTTTCCGTTATCATAATGAACATTTCCGTTATCATAATGAACTTTTCCGTTATTAAAGTGGATATTTCCGTTATAATCCCGTAAAGACTGTA
>CATOJU010000149.1 GCA_951800555.1 uncultured Rickettsiales bacterium
ATGTAAAAAGTAAAAAGAATTTTAAAAAAAATATTGATCTTTTAGCTCAAAATATAAGTTATAATATAAATAAAAAATTATTTGATTTTGAAAAACCAAAAAATAATATATTAGATAAAAATAATAAAAATAGAACTACAAAAACTACAAATGATATAAAAATAAATAAATTAGAATTAGAAACTAAAAAACAATCAATTAATAAAATAAATTCTAAAGATCCTTTAGCAGAATTTGATGAAAAAAATGAAATAAAGAATAATATTCAAAATAAATCTAAAAATCAAGAACAAGATAATGGTGTACAAAAAATTAGACAAATACTTAAAACATTAAATAATATTTCATTAGTATCTGATAAAAAAACAGAAGAAAAAACAAAAGATCCATTGATAGAATTTAAAAAACCAAATGAAAAGCAAAAAGATCTTTCTAAAAAACATAAAAAAAATAAAAAAGAAGAAAATAATATAAAAAATAATATAAAAGATCCTTTAGATAGTTTTAATAAACAATCTAAAAAAGAAAAAAGTAATTCTAAAGAAAAATTTAAAAAAATCGAACTACCTGATTTTAAGAATATATGTAAATCAATTATTGATTCTTTTCAAAAAAAGGGAAGATCCGTATAAATTAATATTATTGATAATATTGGTATTAATTCATTAATTAAATAATATATCAAAAAAAAACAACGACTGTGTATTAATAAAAATAATAATGTTATGAATATAATAATTTTAATACTAAAATTTCCCTATATATTTAAAATATAGGGAAATTAATTTAAATATAGAAAGTAAATATATTAATTACTGTAATAAATTATCAGATTTTTTTGAATCAGATTCTTCGTCTTCATTATTATTTTTACTATCATCTTTTTTATTTTTCTTTTCTTTTTTCTCATCTTCAGGGAACCACTTTTTTAAAGCGTGTCCACTATTTAATACAACATTCTTAAGTTTTTCAGGGTCATTTTGTAATTCTTTTGCTTTTTCTTCCCCTATAATATTTTTATATTGCTCTAAATATTCTTCCTTAGCAACTTCACCACTTACTTTATCCCTCTTTTTATCAATTAACTCTTGTCTTCTGCTATTTTCTATTTTTTCCATTTTTTCTCTTGCCCTTTTTTGAGCCCCCTCTGACATAGTGTCTTTATGATTTGTGAGTAAATTATTTAGAGATTGATATTCTTTATTATCTTTCAAAGCCTCACTCAAATCTTTTTTTAATTCATCTCCATTTTCATATTCATTCATTCTTTCACCAACTTTTTTATTAAGATTTTTGAAAAAATTAGCTCTTGCTTCTCTTCTTTTCGTTCTTTCTTCTTGTTGCTTTTTTCTATAATCGTCTATAGCTTTACCACCAAGAAATCTTTTTGCCATTCCAGTACCGAATTCTTTCCCCGTTTTTTTCATAAAACTTTTACCTTTAGTCCCAACTGTACTTATAGCTCCATTGATTTTTCCAGCCATTCCACCTTCTATACCTAGACCTCCAAAAATTGTTTTACCAACTTCCACCATACCAGTAATAAATTTAGTCATTAATACAGTTACAACATAGAAACCAATTATTGAATAAAAACTTGGCATTGCTTCATTAACCTTTTCTATAGGATCACTAAATGAAACACCAGGAATTTTCCAAAATGTTATTAATGCTAAAGGTATACCACCTATACTTATATTAAATAAAGGTAACAAACAAACTCTATAACTGAAAGTCATTTTTATATAAGTTAACACTAATAAATTAAAGAATGAAAGCGTCATTATTAAAAATAATTGCTGTCCCGCAAAACCTATTAGTAAACCTATCCAATTATCAAAAGTTTTTTTAGTTTTTTCAAAGAACATAAATAGTACTACTAATGGGAAGAAACAAAATACCAATGACATATATACTTGCGCAGATAAATATAAAACAATTGCACTAAGTGAAGCAGTTATATAATTTATTACAGCGCTTAACACTAAATATAAATATATAAATCCAAACCAGCCAGAAAATGCTAATCCCATCATTTTATTAAATATTTGCTCAGAAAATATTAATTCAAGATTTGAAAAAGTTGTACTAAATAATGCTGATTTATCACTAAAATCACCAGTATTAAGTGCCCTATTTACATCCGACATTAAATTACTATCAAAAGCACTAGCAACTAAAAATAATAAAGAATCAACTCCATCTTTAAAGAATTTTATAATAAAATTATTAAAGAAATCCCAACCAGATGGGCTAATTATAAAATAAATAAAACAAAATCTAAGAATTCTAGTTATAATTTCTCCTTGTGTAAAATTACTCAAACCAAAGAAGTAACTAAAACCATAAGCTGTTATAGCTAACACTAAAGCAATTTTAGCAACAAATTGATATAAATGGTCATTTATAAACATTTCAAATATATTTTTTATAAAACCCTTTCCATTATAAAAATATTCAGAATTACAAATTTCGCCTTTATATCTAGCTTCTTTTTCTTTTATTAAACAATTTGAATAACAATTTTCCTCATTTGAAGCAGTTGTACAACCATCACCATTATACATTACACTATTTTCATCATATATATAACAGTAACTACTATTGTTATCTTCATAACAAGGTACTTTATTTCCTTTATTATCAACTTCAATTCTTAAATAACCACCATCAATAAAACTCAATATTTTATTAAAGAAATCCCTAAAGTAAGCTAAAATTTTATTTTCAGTAGCATTATAAGTATTAATTATAATTGTATAACTACCACTATT
>CATOJU010000150.1 GCA_951800555.1 uncultured Rickettsiales bacterium
ATCAGTCATATTTATCTTCAACAAACCTTTTTGACAAGATCTCCACAAAACCACATCCAAAAAACCAACTTTTTCACCTGTTTCTCTTTGCAATTTTTTAAACATAACATCACAAAAATATTTTATTTCCGGTAATAATTTACTATTATTGACTTTATCCACAAAATCCCAAGCTTTATAAAATGCTACTCCTAATCTCTGGATCCAAATATCATATTTTACAAAATCAAGTCCAAGATTTCTAGCTAAATGGTATTTAGTAATATTACCTATAAATGGCAATGTACCTAAAAAATTAACTTTTTCATCAATAGTTTTTAAACTATAAAATTGTTCTTGATATTTTTTTCTATTATCCCAAATATTTTTTATTGCCTTAATTTTTAATTTATTTTTATAAATTCTTTCCAAATCTTCTAATTCAAAATTTTCATTTTTTTTAACAAAATCTATTATTTTTTCACACATAACTTTTGCATAATCTTGCTTAAAGCCAGCAACACAAACAACATAAAAACATTCATACGCAAATTCTTCTGGTGTAAAAACTACGTCATTATATAAATTATATCTTATTTCCCTAAAACTTTTTCTATCACAATCTAATCCTGCCATTTCTAGTTTTAGTTGTAAATAATTAAATGTTACTTCATTTATTTCTGTTATTTTTTCCATTTTTTATTATAATTTTATTTTTTATTCAATAATTTTTAGAAAATTATCAATATCTTCAGCTGTCTTAGCAATAATAAAATTGCTCTCCTCATCTTTTTTATATTTTTTCAATCTTCTATTTTTATTTATAGCAAAATTCATAAAATAATTAACATATCCATCTTGATAAACTTGGTAATCACTCATTCCATCACCTATCATAATAATTTTTTCATTTGGCATTATAAGTTTAACATTTTTTAAAAATTTAATAATATTTTCTTTTCCACTATTATTTGCCATAGGATTAGTTTCATCATAATCAATCACATACCCTTTATCATTAGTAATATGTTTATTAGCAAAATAAATTTCTAATCCATATTTATTCATTACTTCTTTCATAGGAAGCTTGAAAGAATTACTTAAAACTATAATTTTTTTATTTTTTCTTCTTGCAAAATCAACTATTTTAATAATTTCCGGGGAAACTTTAGATTCTAATTTTTTCCCTACTTTAATCAAATGTTCTTCTTTTAAAATATTATTTTTTATTAGATCCATTCTCATTTTAAAATTTTGTTTAAAATCTATTTCAGACTTCATACTTAGATCTGTTATGTTTTTCATTTTTTTTAAAATTTCTTTTCTTCGGGAATTTTTAAATAAAGCTGTTTTGAATATCATTTCAAAAGATTCTGCCGAAACAAAAGTTGAATCAAAATCAATAACAAATATATCTATTTTCATATTAAAACTCTCTTTTATTTTTAAATGCAATATTTAAAGTATCATCATCTAGATAATTCAATTCACTACCCATTGGAACACCTAATGCAGGTTGTGTTATTTTTAAACTATATTGCTCTAAATGACTAACTATATAAAAGGCAGTAGTTTGTCCATCAAGGGTTGGATTTGTTGCTATAATCACTTCTTGAACATCATTTTCTTCTATTCTATTTTTTAACTGCTCTAATCTTAAAACTTCAATTCCTCTACCTTCTATTGCTGATAATGTTCCATCTAATATATGATACAATCCATTATAATTGTTTGTATTTTCTATTGCCCACAAATCTGCTATATTCTCAACTACACAAATAATCTGTCTGTTTCTATTACTACTAGAGCAAATTTCACAAATATCTTCCGTTGTATAATTGCCACATATTTTACATTTATTTACCTTTTTATAAGCTTCCGTTAATGAATCTATTAGGGGTTTAATTACTCCATCTTTATCCTGTAAAATACTTAAAGCAACTCTTTTAGCTGTTCTCTGCCCTATAGATGGTAATTTTTGCAAAGAATTTACTAAATTATTTATTATAAAATTTTTACTCATTCTTCTTTATTTTTTATTTATTTGCGGTTCTCTCATATATAAAGGAATTATATTATCACTAAATAGATTATTTTTGAATTTATAGCCATTCAATAAAGCCATATCATTAATATTAGTGTTGTTATATTCAATAATATAATTTCCCAAATTAAAAGAATCCATTAATTTTTTTTTATTTGTAATAATCTTTTTTGATTTTAAATTTTCTTCATTTAAAAGTAAAGTAATTTTATCGTTTTTCATATATTCCATTTTGTAATTTTTATCACATATATAACAACCATTTATATCTGCATTTAATATAATAAAATCAAATTCCCTACTATTAGCTATAACTTCAAATATATTGTTTGTAATTATTGGAATATCTTGAAAAATTGATTTTATCGCTTTAATAACTGCTATTGAAACCTTTAAACCAGTAAAACTTCCCGGACCATTAACAACAGAAAAAGCATTAATATCATCATACCAAATATTATTGTTATTTAATATTTTTTCTATATCTACTACTAATTCCTCCGCCTGACTTGTAGTATTTTCTATTATTATAGAATCAATAATATTGCTATTTTCTTGCAATAAAACTATAATATTTTTATTAGTTGTATCTATACTTAAAATCTTCATTTTGTTATTTTTATTAAATTTTAATTTTTCTATTGACTATTTTAAATAAAATAATTATATATATAATCATACTATGAATTATTTTGTTTCTTTTTTAGAAATATTCAAG
>CATOJU010000151.1 GCA_951800555.1 uncultured Rickettsiales bacterium
ACTATATAGTATAATAAACATAATTCTCTTTGTCTTATATCTCTTTTTATTCTATTATCTTTTTCACAAAAAGATCTATGACAATCATTACAATAGTATCTTTGTTTATTACATTTATGTCCATTACCTTTTATGTGTCCACTATTACAGTATTTACATTGTATAATAAAATAATTTATTAATAATAATTGTTTATTAAACATATAATAAAAGGGAAAAATTAAAAAGTAAGAAATTATGGGCGGTGCAAAAAAATTATAATTATTCTTGACTTTAAAATAAAGCTAATATATATTATTTATGCTTTACAAGCAATTACTTATGAAATACATTAATAATTAAGGAGTTACTATGGGTATAGAAAATGTTATAGAATTTGAAATCAAAGAAAATTCAAAAATCGCAAATATTAAATTTGACTTATTTTCAAAAGATGACAAAGATATATATAAAGGCAGAGATAGTTTTTTAGATTACATTAAAACTGAAAAAATAAATATTTTAGAACGAGATACTAAATATAAACTCAGAGAAATATCGTATATGTTTGGTAAAAAATTTGGAGAGGATAAAGAAATCAAAGATTTTGTTTTAAATGATCTAACAGAAGAATGTAAAAAAATAGCCGAAAAAATAAATGAAGAAGATAAAAATTTTTCTTTTATAAAAGAAGCATACCAAACAGGTTTAATAAGCTATGATGAGCAAAGACTTAAAAAACAAGAAATAAATGCGATTATAAAAGATATTGATAAAGAAAAGAAAGAACAAAATTTAAAATTATAATTTTAAAATAACCTATATATATTATATATAGGTTATTTAATAAAAATTAAAAAATCAATCAATTACTTTTTCAATACTAATTTTAGTAAAAACAACCTCTATAAAAGGTTTCTTTCCCAAATCTTCCAAATATATTCTATTTATTGTAGCTTTAACTTTTTGGGATAAAAAATTCTCCTTTTCCACGTCAGTTACAAATCTATTTTTTTTAGTTCTAATTGTTATATTTATTTGTTTTAAAGAATCTTTATAATTTTTATTAATATCTTCTATTAAAATTTCCCTACTTACTCTATCTTTTGATAAATCATAACCACCTGGTGTAAAAATCACGGGATCTTTTACAAGTTTATATTTTGTATTAACTAATAAATTTATACAAACAACCCCCACTTCCTCCATTTTTTCTCTTGCTTTCAAAATTTCGCTTTTAGTTGACAACAATCGTTTTCCATCTACAACAAATGATTTTATATCAATTTGCCCAATTTTTTCAGCTCTTTGTTCTGTAATCTTTAAAATAATTCCATTTTTACCTTTTGCAGTACTTCTAATACCACAAGATCTTGCTATTTTTTGATGTTCTAAAAGATGCATAGGTTCTCCATGTACTGCAATAGCAATTTTTGGTTTTACATAATTATAAAATTTTTTTAAATCATTTACGCAATAATGACCCGATACATGAACGAAATCATTTTTTTCTGTCACAACTTCCACATCTTTTTCTGCAAGTTTGTTGTAAAGCGAAATTATTTCTCTTTCATTACCTGGTATAATTTTTGAAGAAAAAATTACAGTATCTTTTTCACCAAGTTTTATATATCTATAGGCATCATTAGCAATTTTATCAATACCAGCATTAAAATTACCTTGACAACCAGTAACTATAAGAACTAAATT
Organism: uncultured Rickettsiales bacterium; assembly: GCA_951800555.1. Taxonomy (GTDB): domain Bacteria; phylum Pseudomonadota; class Alphaproteobacteria; order Rickettsiales; family UBA1997; genus CATOJU01. The sequence goes on from CATOJU010000151.1 coordinate 1,690, forward strand.
ATTTTTTTTATAATTTTGTATTTCTTCTTCGGGAATAATTTCATATTTATCTGTTATATAACCGACATTTCTTGCAACATTTATAACTCTATATAAAGAACTTCCAATAACTGCAATTTTTCTTTTAACTTTTTTTGCTACATCCATAATAGTTTTTATTCTACCAACATTTGAAGCAAAAGTTGTAAATACAACTGCTCCTTTTTTATCTTTTATTATTTTATAAAAACTGTCAAAAAGCTCACTTTCACTTTGAGATTCACTTTTATTAAAAACATTTGTGGATTCACAAACGGTTGCTAAAATTTCACGTCTATCACCTAATTTTTTTAATCTTTTTATATCGGATTTTCTGCCAACTACTGGATTTTCATCAAATTTCCAATCTCCACTATGTAAAATATTACCTTTTTCTGTTTTTATTATCATAGCATTCATTTCTGGAGTAGAATGTGTTAAGCCTATAAATTCTATACTAAATGGTCCTAGTTTTATTTTATCGCCCTCATTTAATTCATTAATTACAACTTCATCATAAAAGTCATATTCTTTTAATTTTTCTTGTAAAAATAATTTTGTAAACCTTGATGTATATATTGGAACTTCTATATTTTTCCATATATATTGAATAGCACCCAAATGATCCTCGTGAGCGTGTGTTATAAATATTCCCAAAACATCTTTCTTTATTTTTCTTAATATTTCTATATCAGGAATTAATAAATCTACTCCTGGTATTGCTTTTATAAAACCTATACCACAATCAACTATTATCCATTTTCCATTATATTGATATAAATTGCAATTTAGTCCTATTTCGTTTGATCCGCCTAAAGGTATAAATAATAAGTCATTTTTGTATTTTTTAAAATTTAAATTATTTGCTTCCATAAATTGTTACTTAATTAATTAAAATATATTTCTTATATAGAAGATAATTGATATTTTTAAAAAGTCTATTAAATTTTGATTTTTGGGTT
>CATOJU010000152.1 GCA_951800555.1 uncultured Rickettsiales bacterium
TTTATTTTATATAAAAGTCATTAACATATACAAATTATAAATATGAACAAATAAAATTATTTTTTATATTTATTAAAATCAACTTCATCCAAACAACCAATCATAAAAAAAGCCTGTTCTGGAATACCATCAAATTCTCCGCCGATTATTCTATTGCAATCTTTAATAGTTGTTTCAATTGGCACAAATTTTCCTTCTAATCCTGTAAATTGTCCTGTTGTAAAAAATGGTTGAGTCAGATATCTTTCCAATTTTCTAGCTCTAGCAACTGTTATTCTATCATTAATTGATAATTCCTCTAATCCTAACATAGCTATCATATTTTTTAAATCTTCATATTCTGTTAAAATTCTTCTAACATTCTTAGCACATTCATAATGCTCTTTTGATACTATACTTGGATTTAAAATACTTGAAGTTGAAACTAATGGATCTACTGCTGGATATAACTTTTGCCCAGCTCTTTTCCTTGATAAATTTATAGTTGCTGATAAATGTGAAAATATATGGGTTGCTGAAGGATCCGTAAAATCATCTGCCGGAACATATATTGCTTCAATTGCTGTCATAGATGCATTTTTTGTTCCCGCAATTCTTTCTTGCAATTCGGCAATATCACTTGCTAAAGTTGCTTGATAACCAACATGAGAGGGAATTCTTCCCATTAAACCTGCTATTTCATTCCCGGCTTGCACAAATCTAAAAATATTATCTATTAATAATAATACATTTTGTTTTTTTACATCGCGAAAATATTCAGCGGCAGTTAAAGCCGAATGCGCTACTCTAAACCTAGTTCCAGAAGGCTCATTCATTTGCCCAAAAAACATAACTGTTTTATTTAAAACTCCAGCTTTTTCCATTTCATAATATAAATCATTCCCTTCTCTACTTCTTTCTCCTACACCACAAAATATACTCACACCGTCATAGTTTAAAGCCATATTATGTATCATTTCCGTAATTAATACAGTTTTACCTACACCGGCACCACCAAATAAACCAGCTTTTCCACCATATTCTAAAGGCGATAGTAAATCTATTATTTTAATACCTGTATTATAAATTTTTCTATCAGTATTATGCTCCAAAAGATCTATTGGTTTTTGAAAAATAGACATTTTTACGTCACTTTCTATTTGATCTTTTCCATCAATAGCTTCACTAAAAATATTCATCATTCTACCCTTTAATAAATTTCCTACATTGATTTTTAAAGGTTCACCTGTATCAATAATATTATCGTTTAATGATAACCCAAAAGTAGAATTTATTGCAACGGCCTTAATTTCATTGTTTTCTAATTGTTCTATAACCTCGGCTATGACTTTATTAGCAACCAATTTATTACTTAATTTTGGAATGTTATTAATAAATTTAGCCGTTATAACACTGCCATTAATACCTGTTATTTTTCCAATATTTTCCATATTTGTTCCTGTAATTTTTATATAAAAAATTAATAATATTATATTAATATTTAAAAATGTATTATAGTTTTTTAAAAAATCAAATTAAAATATTGATTTTATAAAATGTAATTTTATATATATTTTCATATAAAAATTATAGTAAAATAATTTAAAAAGTAGAAAAAATGGTGGGTAGTACCTTTTTTTTAATCTTTTCTTGACAATTATTAAAACTTAGTTTATAATAGTTTAAATTATTTAATTAAAAGTACAGATTATGAAAGATTTACATTTACACCTATCGGGTGCCACTTCTCCTGTGCTACTTTTTGAAATGATAAGTGAAACGGGAATAAAAATTAAAACAAAACAGTATGAACAGTTTGTTAGTACTTTGTTGATGAATGATGGAAAAGTAAATAATTTAGATGATTATTTGGCTATAATACATACAATAGATGAAGTTCAAAGTTCTCCAAGAGCTATAGAATTATCATTTTACGATTCCTATAGAAGTGCTTTTTTAAGTGGTTGCAGATATTTAGAATTAAGGTGGAATCCATATAAAAGAAGCCAAAATTTTAAAATAGATTTAGATAAATTAATAATATCCGCAAGAAATGGATATGAAAAAGCTAATTCTATATTTGGTATAGAAGGTACAATGATTTTTTGTTTAGGAAGAGATTGTACAGAAGAACAAAATGAAGGAATTTTTAAAAAAGCAATTCAATATTTTAAAAAAGGTGTAATAGGAATTGATGTTGCTGGTCCAGAATCCAAAGTTCCAATAAAGCCAGAATTTGAGCAATATTATAAAACTGCGAATGCATTAGGATTAATGACAACTATACATTGTGGAGAACCAAATTATGAAGGTGTTGAAGATACGTTAGCTACAATTTTAGAAAGATATAAACCAAAAAGAATTGGACATGGTGTTCAAATTCATAAATTTCCAAATTTAATGAAATTAGCATCAAGTATGGGTGTAACTTTTGAAATTTGTATTTCAAGTAATTTAGTTACTAAAGCCGTTGAATCAAAAGAAAAATTTGCAGAAATATTTAAAATATTTGAAGAATATCAAATTAATTATACTATTTGTACAGATTCGACATTTTCTTTAGATACAAATATAGCTAAAGAACATAAAATTTATAATGAAATAATGGAAAATAGTAAAAAAAAATAGAATTTTTCTGATATCTGAAAGTTTTTATAATATTTTGATTTTTATATATATTATATTTT
>CATOJU010000153.1 GCA_951800555.1 uncultured Rickettsiales bacterium
AAAATTAATTGATGATGTTAGTACTATAAATTCAGTAAATAATAATGAAAAAACAATAAATTAATAAATAATTATATTTTTTCTATATATAAAATATATATAGAAAAAATATATAGTAAAAAATAAATATTGATTTTTTAAAGTAATACCCTAAAGTAAAATTACTTTTAAAATTAAAAATGGAGAATCTTATGACAGATTATTCAATGGAACAAGAATATGAAGATAAGGTAATATTGGAATTTCAAAACGCTTGTTTAAATAATGAGTTTTATTCAGTCATTCAATTTATTAACAATGAAAAATTTAGAAAAATAATAACAGATAAAGAAAATAAAGAAGTTTTAAGTATAATACTTAAAACAACTTATCAAAATAATGGTAAAGAATTTATTAAAAATTTAATTTCTAATGAAATTTTAGTTAAAAATAATTTGAGTATACTTTTTATAAAAAAATTAATAGAAATTATTGATAAAGATAAACTTAATGAATTGATCAATTTTTTTATTAATGATGAAAAAATTAGTAAAATAATAAAAGATAGTATTATTCTTCATGATGAAGAAAATTATATTAATAATATCCTTATCTATGCCTGTATGGAAAATCATGAACCAAATTATGAATTTTTAGCTATTAAAATATTGGAAAATAAAGAAATAATTGAAATATTATTAAATGATGATAATGGTGAAAAAATAATTAATTTAATAACTGAAGCTTCAACATTCAGTTATAAAAAAGGAATCACAAATGTAAATATTATAGAAAGAATCCTTAAAAATAAGGATATCGCTGAAAAAATATATAATAATGAATTTTTTACCAAATTATTTATAACAATTCCTAGTTGTAGATATATTAATGAATTTGATATTTTTTTTAGTAATGATTTTTTTTCTAAAATAGATGCGGACGATGTAAATACTTGTTTTAAAAACTCTATTAATAAAAAAAGAAAAGATATTTTAGAAAAATTACTTGATAGTAAATTGGTAGAAAAAATAGGGGATGAATTTTTATTAAATTGTTTTGCTAATGCTTGTAAAAATAATAAAATAGAAATTATTGATTTGTTAGTTAACAATAATACTATATTAAATAAAATAATAAGTAATTCAGATAAATTGGTTAATTGTTTTAAAGTTATTTGTAATAACAAATTTAGTAACATTATAAATTTATTATTAAGCAAACAGCAAATAAAAGAAACAATAGGTGAAAATAAAATTAGAAATGAAATAGAAAAAATATCATTTTTAACGATTTGTAATTACGATGATATTTCAGTAGCTGAAGAATTTATTATATCTAAACCAAATATCTTGACAGAAGAAATTATAAATAAATTAAATGAAGATAAAACTCCTTTATTATATAATATACTCAATAGAGACAGCTTTAATGAAAAAGATATAAAAGTAGCCCAAATATTAATTGATAAAGGTTTAAAAATTAATGAAACAAGTAAAATAGTTAGAAGAAATATTAATAAATTAATTGAATATTTGGATAATGATGGTAAAAATTTAAAAAAACAGCATTTTGGAATTATAAATGAAAAAAAACTGGGAAAAACAGAAGAAGCAATTAAAAAAATTAAAACATTTATAAATATGAAAAAATCTACTAATGATTTTAGTGAGAATTCAAAAAGTAACAATATAATAAAAGAATAGTGGGAGACTAATTAGTTTTTTTTACAAAATTACTTTACTAAAATTTAGATTTTATCAGTAATTTAGTAAATTTTTCAAAAATAAATAGGAAGTTAAATTAATACTAAAATAACTTCCTATTATAAACTTTAATAATTAATATTTTTTATCTTTTTATTTGTGTAAAAAATATATTTTGATATTATTTTAGTTATCAAAATATCATTTATGTCTATGTCTATTATATAACTTTTTTAAGTAAGGGATTTGTTATTTGCCTAATACACTTTATCAATCATTTCTGCCCTAATAAAATCTGTCAAATATTCTCCATTCATCATTTTTTCAAAATTATTAACTTCATAACCACTTCTTAAATCTTTAACTAATTGATATGGGTTTAAAACATAATTTCTTACCTGATAACCCCAACCATTATTTGTTTTTGTACTATTTATTTTATCTTTTTCATCTTGTTGCTTTTGTCTTTCCAATTCATAAAGCCTTGATTTTAATAAATGCATAGCTTCTTCTTTATTTTGATGTTGCGATCGTTGTGTTTGACATTGTGTAACAATTCCTGTTGGTAAATGTGTAATTCTAACGGCTGAATCTGTTTTATTTATATGTTGGCCTCCTGCTCCTGAAGATCTATAGGTATCAATTTTTAAATCATTTTCATTTATTAATATATTGATTCTATTATTATATACTGGATAAACCCATACACTTGAAAAACTAGTTTGTCTTTTTCCATTAGCATTATATGGCGAAATTCTAACCAATCTATGAATTCCACTTTCTTTTTTTAACCAACCAAAAGCATTTGTTCCTTTTATCTGTAGAATAGCATTCGTAATTCCTGCTTCATCTCCATCTTGTAAATTTACAATTTCAATACTAAAATCATTATTTTTACACCATTTTATATACATATCCAATAACATATTTGAAAAATCACAAGCATCAGTGCCTCCAACACCTGTATTTATTTCTAAAAAACAA
>CATOJU010000154.1 GCA_951800555.1 uncultured Rickettsiales bacterium
AAATAAAAACCCAGAAGTAACCAGACTTTTACTTTCACATCCAAAAATAGATGTAAATGTAAAAAGTGACTTTAAATGGACTCCACTTCATTTTGCAGTTGAAAATGAAAACCCAGAAGTAACCAGACTTTTACTTTCACATCCAAAAATAGATGTAAATGTAAAAAGTGACTTTAAATGGACTCCACTTCATTTTGCAGTTGAAAATGAAAACCCAGAAGTAACCAGATTTTTAATTTTACATCCAAAAATAGATATAAATGCAAAAGGTTTTTCTGATTTAGTCCCACTACATAATGCAATTAAATGTATAAATCTAGAGACAATTAAACTTTTACTTTCACATCCAAAAATAGATATAAATGCAAAAGATAAAAGTGGCAGTACTCCACTTCATTTTGCAGTTGAATATAGCAAAAAACATCCAGAAGTAATTAAACTTTTACTCTCTGACAAAAGATTAAAAATTGAGGATGATGTATTAATGCAAAAATTAAAAGATATGGCTAACGAATCCCTAGAAATTAAAGATATTTTAGATATTTATAACAAAAATCAAGAAGAATTAAAACAACAGACTACCAATAATTTTATCAAAGCTAATAATTCTTTGGACAATGAAATTAATTTAAATACAATTCAGTCTCTTAATAATTTTGAAAGTGAAATTAATGATAATTTAAATCAACAAAATGAAGAAAATTTTAGAACTATAGATGGAAAATAATTGATAGTTTATCTTAAAAATTTTTTTTATCATTTTTTAAGATAAATATTTATTTATTAATAATTTTATCGAAATTTACTAAAAAGCAAAATTAAGGTAAAATAAAAATTAAAATTATATAAAAATTTTAACAATAAAGTTACAAAAAATTTGCTTTTTATTTTTAAAAAATTAATTCTTGGTTATATCAACATTATTATTAATAAAATATGAAAAGATTATTTATAATTTTTAGTAGTATATTTTTTTTACTATATGTAAAACATATCTATGCTATTCCAACTGATCAAGATATTTTAAAACTTGAAAAAGATATAATTAATTTGAGAAAAGAATTAGAAAACAACAAAATTAATAATACCAATGAAAGTATTTTAAATAATACCAGATTTTTCGGTAAATTACATTTTGAATTTTTAAATTCCAACAATAAAGGAAATAGTAGTCATATATTAGGAGAAAGTAGTAGTAAAGAAACATTTAATAATTTAAAAGTAAAAAGTTTAAAATTCGGTGTAAAGCAACAGTTGTCACCAGAAAGTAGTTTTAATTTTATATTAAAATGGTCCAATAACAATTTAAAATTTGATTGTGTTTATTTAGATTATAAATTGTCTCCAAAAATAACTACAAGTATAGGTCAAGTTTTTATTCCATTATCTATGGAAAATGAAAATAGTGGTAATAGTTACCAATTAACAGAAACAACGAGATATTATAATATTGGTAGTTTTCTTTTTGATAATGGACTTGGTTTAAAAATTAAATATATTGATGATAGTTTTGGTGTTTTCACTGGTGTTTATGGCAATGCCTATAATGATAATATAGATAAAATAAATAAAACCATGTTTAATTTTAAAACATATTTTAATCCATATAAAAATAAAAATAATATTGTACATATTGGAATTAATTATTTAAATAGTATTGCTAGTTATAATAAAAAACGTAGAATTCCAAAAAAAGAAGATAATAATTTAGAATATGATTTTAAACAAGTTGAACACATTAATGTGGATTTCGCATTAAACTTTGATTGGTTTAATCTACAAACTGAATATACACAAAGCTTTTTAACCCCGGCAGCTATTGATTATAAAAAAAGATTTAATGTATCAAATTATTATATACAAACTAGTTTTCTTTTAACTGGTGAGACTATAGAATATAGTGAAGGTGCTTTTGGAAAAGTAAAAGTTAATAATTCTGTTGAAAATGGAGGTTTTGGAGCTTTTGAAACTGCTTTAAGATTTGCTATAACAAATTTACAAGATAAAAAATCAAATAAAATTTTTGATTATGGAAAATATAAAGAATTTTCTATTGCTTTCAGTTGGATACCGACAGATTTTTTAAAAACAACTTTACAATATTCAAGAATTAAAGAGCATTTTATAGATGATTTGATTATTGAGGCAAATAATAATAAAAAAAATAACAATTATGATTTAGTATCTCTAAAATGTAAAATATTTTTTTAAAAAAATTCAATTATAGTTTAGTTTTTTTAAATTAAAATTTTAAAAATTTTGTTGTTATTTTTGGCAAAAAACAAGGACGAACTGATAAAAAATTATTTATGATTAGTAATTTGTTGGTCGTCCGCATTTTGCCGGAACGAAGTGGGAGAATCCAGAAATATAAAAGATGTTAGATATAAAAAAATATTTTAATTATTTAATAATTTGATATATAAGTGGGCAGTGCCAATCTTAAAATAAATTAGTGTCTAGGTTCAAACACATTTGGGAAAAACTTTGAAAAAATTTTACCTCATTTTTATAATTAATTTAACAAAAAATATTAATAATTAAAAATGAGGTAATTAATGAAAGAATATACATACTATAACATATATTCTGGTGTTAAGATTAGAGGATTAAATAATATAAGTCAAGACTATGATCAATATTATTTAAGAAATCACA